>NZ_JBHXCW010000013.1:0-69033 GCF_042725365.1 Lentzea sp. NPDC060358
CTCCGGTTCCGCCGCGCCTTCCCGATCGGCCCTCAGCCGATCGGCCGCCCCGCGCACAGTGCTAGACGTCCAGCAGCGGCGCCACTTCCTTGGCCCAGAACTCGAAGAACTCCCGCTGGTTCTTGCCGATCTGCTGCACGTGGACCTCGTCGAAGCCGGCGTCCGCGAACTCCCTGATCTTCTTCGCGTACTGCTCGGGATCCGGGCCGCACGGCATCGCGTCGCGGATCATCTCCGGCGTGACGAGCTCGGAGGCCTGCTCGAAGTGCCTGGGCGTCGGCAGCACCTGGGCGAGCTCGCCGGGCAGGGCGTCGTTGGGCCACAACCGGTGCGCGGTCTTCACCGCGGCCTCCTCGGTCCGGTCGTAGCAGACCTTGAGGCCGCTCTGCGCCGGTCCGCGGCCGCCCTCCGCGCGGTACTTCTCCACCAGCTCGCCGGCCGGGCCGACGCTCACGTAGCCGTCGCCGCAGCGGGCCGCGAGCTTGACCGCCTTCGGGCCGAACGCGGAGACGTAGATCGGCACCGGGCGTTCCGGCACGGTGTAGATGCGGGCGTTCTCCACGGTGTAGTGCTTGCCGTGGTGGGTGACCTCGTCGCCCTGGTGCAGCGTGCGGATGAGACCGATCGCCTCCTCCAGCATCTCCAGCCGCACGTCCGCGGACGGCCAGTGGTCGCCGAAGACGTGCTCGTTCAACGCCTCCCCGCTGCCGACGCCGAGCACGAACCGGCCCTCGGTCTGCACGGCCGCGGTCGCCGCCGCCTGCGCGATGACCGCCGGGTGGATGCGCACCGTCGGGCAGGTGACCGCCGTGGTGATCGGCAGCGTCACGGCCTCGGACAGTGCGCCGATCGTGCCCCACACGAACGGCGACTGGCCCTGCTCGTCGTTCCACGGGTGGTAGTGGTCGGAGATCCACAGCGACTCGAACCCGGTGTCCTGCGCCATCTTGGCGTGCCGGACGAGCTCGCGCGGACCGTGTTCTTCCGACGAGAGGAAGTAGCCGATTTTCACGGGAGGAACTCCTGGATCTTGGTCTTCACACCGCGGCGCAGCAGGTCCCACGCGTCGGGATCACCCCGCAGCACCGCTTCGGTCATGTCCTTGATCTGGTCGAACGTCGCGTGCGGCGGGATCGGCGGCACGTTCGGGTCGCACCGCACGTCGAGCACCGTCGAGCCGTCGAACGCGAGCGCGGTCTCCCACGCCGTGCCGAGCTGGTTCGGGTCGTTGACCTCGATGCCCTGCATGCCGATCGAGCGCGCCCAGGACGCGTACGACACGTCCGGGAGCGTCTGCGACTCCTCGAACTTGGGCGCGCCGCCCATCGCGCGCAGCTCCCACGTGACCTGGTTCAGGTCGTTGTTGTGGAAGACGCACACCACGCAGCGGATGCCGTAACGCCGCAGCGTCAGCAGTTCCGCCATGCCGTTCATCTGCATCGCGCCGTCGCCGACCAGCGCGATCAGCGGCCGGTCCGGCTGGGCGAACGCGGCGCCCAGCGCGTACGGGACGGCGCAGCCCATCGTCGCCAGCGTGCCGGACAACGACGACCGCACACCGCCGCGGATCTTGAGCAGCCGCGCGTACCAGTTCGTCGCCGAACCGGAGTCGGCGGTGACGATCGCGTTGGCGGGCAGCCGTTTCGACAGCTCGGCGACGATCCGCATCGGGTTGACGGGGTCGGCGGGCACCTGCGCCTGCCGTTCCATCACCTCCCACCAGCGCTCGACGTTCGACTCGATCGTCTCCCGCCACGAGCGGTCGTCCTTGCGCCGCAGCAACGGGATCAGCGACCGCAACGTCCCGGCCGCGTCGCCGACGAGGTTGACCTCCGTCGGGTAGCGCATGCCGATCGCACGGCCGTCGACGTCGATCTGCACGCCGCGCGCGGCGCCGAACTTGGGCAGGAACTGCGAGTACGGGAAGTTGGAGCCGACGATCAGCAGCCGGTCGCAGTCGCGCATCATCTCGTACGACGGCCGGGTGCCGAGGATGCCGATCGACCCCGTCACGTACGGCAGGTCGTCGGGCAGCACGTCCTTGCCCAGCAACGCCTTCGCGACACCCGCGCCGAGCAGGTCCGCGACCTCCCGCACCTCGGCCGCGGCCTCCCGGGCGCCCTGCCCGATGAGGATCGCGACCTTCTCGCCGGAGTTCAAGACCTCGGCCGCCCGCTCGATCTCGTCGGCGGACGGCACGACCGTCGAGGACGGGCGGGACGGCGGGCTGGACGGGATGTACTTGAACTCGTGCTTGGGCGGCTCGTACTCCTGCTCCTGCACGTCGTTCGGGATGATCAGCACGGCCGGCGCGCGGTCGGCCAGCGCCGTGCGCATCGCCCGGTCCAGCGCGTTCGGCAGCTGCTCCGGCACCGTCACGTCGACCAGGTAGGAGGCGACGTCGCGGAACAGCGAGTGCAGGTCGACCTCCTGCTGGTAGCTGCCGCCGAGCGCGGTGCGGGCGGTCTGGCCGACGATCGCGACGACCGGCACGTGGTCGAGCTTCGCGTCGTAGAGCCCGTTGAGCAGGTGGATCGCACCCGGACCGCTGGTGGCCAGGCACACGCCCACGTCACCGCTGAACTTCGCGAACCCGACGGCGGCGAACGCGGCCATCTCCTCGTGCCGCGTCTGGATGAACCTGGGGTCGTTGTCCGCCTTGCCGAACGCGGCCACGATCCCGTTGATGCCGTCGCCGGGGTAGGCGAAGACCTGTTCAACACCCCAGTCGCGCAGCCGGCCGACCAGGAAGTCGCCGACGGTCATGAGGCGTTCCCCTCCAGCACGTAGACCGTGTAGGCGGACCGGATGATGGGCTGCGCGACGTTGCGGACCCGCACGCCGCCGGGCGTCATGCCCTGCTCGGTGCCGAAGTGCGCGTGGCCGTGCACCGCGAGGTGCACACCGGTCTCGTCGATGGCCTCGCCGAGCAGGTAAGACCCGAGGAACGGGTAGATCTCCGGCGGCTCGCCGCGCAACGTGTCGGGCACCGGCGCGTAGTGCGTCAGCGCGACCTTGACGTCGGTGTCCAGTTCGGACAGCGCGCCCTTGAGGTTCTCGGCGATGTCGCAGGTGTGCTGGATGAACGCCTTCATCTCGCGCTCGCCGAACGCGCTGCCGCACTTGCCGGCGAACCCGCCGCCGAACCCCTTGACCCCGCCGATGCCGATGGAGCGACCGTTGACCCGGTGGGTGAACGTCGTGCCCTCCAGCACGTGGATGCCCTTGTCCTCCAAGGTCTTCGTGACCTCGGCAGGCTTGTCGTCCTGGTGGTCGTGGTTGCCCAGCACGGCGACGACGGGCACCGGCAGGTCGGCGAACTCGTCCGCGACGACCTCGGCCTCGACGACCGTGCCGTGCCGGGTCAGGTCGCCCGCCAGCAACAGGATGTCGGCGTGCTCGCCGACCTTCTCCAACGCCGGCCGCAGATGCCCGCGCATGTCCTCGCCGAGGTGGATGTCCCCGACCGCAGCGACTCGGATCATCGCAGGTCCTCCTCACCCTCCGGCTCGCCCGCAGGTGTCACGCGCACGTCGTTGAGGATCTTCAGCTCGGGGGCGGCCTCGTGCAGGACCTCCTCCAGAGCGGCCCGGCGGTCGGCGCACGCCACGTCGCCGGAGAGCATCACGTGGTCGCCGCGCACCGTGACCCGCACACCGAGCTCGGCGGTCCGCGGGTCCTCCGCCACCGCCCTACGCAGATTTGCCGCCAGGTACTGCTCGGATTCCATTGCTGCCCCTCCCGATGATGTCCAGGCGTTCGATGAGCAACAGGAACGCCTCGGCGTACGGGGAGTGCCGTGTCTCCTCGCGCACCTCGTCCCAGTCGATCTGCTCGCGCAGAGCACGGGCGAACGGCAACAGCTCGCTGAAGTCGCAGCGGTGCCCGTCCAGCACCAGCAGCTTGCTCGCCAGCACGAACGTCGCCGGCATGACCGGCAGCATCACCGAGCCGACGGGCATCTCCTCGGCCATCGCGAGGATCTCGTCGGTCACCGGGCGCTCGTTGGGCCGGAAGAGCAGGTCCACCAGCGAGTCGCCGTCGAAGACCTTCAGCAGCCAGTCCTCCGGCGGCTCGGCGGCGCGCAACCCGCGCTGCACGAGCACCCGCACGGCCTCCCTGGCGTCCTGCTCGCGCACGAGCAGGTCGACATCATGTTCACTCGTCGGGCCACCCCGTGCATAACCAGCACAGCCACCCGTCAGCGCGAAGGGGATCTCCGCGCTGCGCAAGGCGTTGGCGACTTTGGTCAACGTCCGCAGCAGCTCGTCCTGCACGTCGCTCATGCACTCGCGGTTACCCGGCGTGGGGCGGGGTGAACCTCACGCGGGTGGGGGATGCGGTGCGGCGTGTGGGTGACGGGGTGGGTGGGTCGGCGGGGTGAGGCGCGGCGAGGGGGCGCGGCGAGGGGGCGGGGTGGCGGGGTGGCGGGGTGGCGGAGGCGAGCTTGGCGGTTGGGCGGCAGGTCGGCGGTCGGGCAGCGGGTTGGCAGTCGGGCAGCGGGTTGGCGGGTCCGGTGTTGAGGTGGCCAACGTCGGGTGGGGACCGGCAGGAACGTGGCGGGGGTGGAGGCTGGGCAATTGAGGCCGAGGCTGAGCCGGGGGCGGTTGATGGGGTGGAGTAGCCGCTGCGGCGAGGCGCGAGACAGAGGCGGCGCCTCTCGCGCACAACGTGCCGTGCGCGAGAGGCCGAGCGTGCGCGCACGGGCGGGCGTACGCGCGAGGGCCAGCCGTGCGCGAGAGGCGCAGGCGTGCGCGAGAGGACGGGCCTGTGGGCACGGCCGGGCATTTGTGCGAGGTCCAGCCGTGCGCGAGGGGACGGGTCGTGGGCGCACAGGGTGGGCGTATGCGCGAGGGCCAGCTATGCGCGAGAGGCCGGGCGTGCGCGAGAGGCCGGGCGTGCGCGAGAGGCCGGGCGTGCGCGAGAGGCCGGGCGTGCGCGAGAGGCCGGGCGTGCGCGAGAGGCAAGGTAATGCACCGAGGCCACCCCCGCCGCTCCCCACTTCACCCTCGCCGCTCCCCTCCCGAGAGCAGCCGCGGAGCGACCCCCGTCACCCCGTTCGGCGCAACGAGACCCCCGACCCGTGCGTCAAAGAGACAAACCGACCCCTGGGAGCACACATGGTCATCTTCGGCTGGCGCACCACGATCCAGCAGCTGCGGATGGTGCAGCTGGTGTGCGGGCACTGCCACCACCAGTCGGCGCACAACCTCTTCCGGCGCTACACGAAGCCGACCATCTTCTTCATCCCGCTGTTCACCATCAGCAGCAAGTACGGGTTGCAGTGCACGTTCTGCGGCGCCTCCTACGACATCAGCAAGATGCACGCCCACCAGCTCGCCGGCTGACAGCGCCCCTCACCGGCAGGCGGCGCAGCCGGGCGCGTCCGCGTCGGTCGTCACGCGCCCGCACTCCGGGCAGACCAGCTCGAGCAAGCAGGCCGGTTCGGCCTCGGGGACGCGGCCGAGGTCCACCCGATCGTGGCCACCGCGCACAGCACCGCCACGCACAGCATCGCCGCACACAGCCTCACCGCACACAGCTTCACCATGCACAGCCTCACCATCAGCCATCCCCCGAGCCTACGACCCCACACCCAACCGACAAGTTTTTTTGTCAAGAATACGCGCACTGTCTTGACGAAGAGAATTGTCGGGAGCAGGATGAGACCATCCACCGCGGCACGAAGAGGAGAGCTGATGGGCCACGCGTTCGAGAGCACCGACGAGATCGAGGTCCCGGCCTCGGTCGAGGACGTCTGGACGGCCATCGCGACGGGGCCCGGCATCGACTCGTGGTTCATGGGCCGCAACGAGGTCGCGGACGGCCAGGTCAAGATGTCGTTCGGCGGGTACGGGCCGACGTGCGGGATCACGGCGTCGCAGGAGCCGACCCACTTCGCCTACGACACCGGCAAGGCGCCCGACGGGCGGTTCGTCGCCTACGAGTTCCTCGTCGAGGGGCGGGAGAACGCCTCCACCGTGCTGCGGATGGTCACCAGCGGCTTCCTGCCCGGTGACGACTGGGCCGACGAGTTCGAGGCCATGACGCTGGGCGGTGCGCTCTTCCACGGCACGCTGGCCGAGTACCTCACGCACTTCGCCGGGCGCACCGCGCGGCCGCTCACGGTTTTCGGGCCGGTGGTCGGCGACTGGGACGTGGCCTGGAAGAAGCTCGACGCGGCGATCGCCGCGAGGCTGCCCGACGCCGTCGAGTACCACCGCAACGCCCACACGCTCGGCCTGCGCACGCGCACTGGTCTCTACCGCTTCATGCGCGGGTTCACCGGGCCGATGATCGCCGCGCACCACGTCTTCGAGGGCGACGAGTCCGAGCAGGACTGGCAGAGCTTCCTCGACACCACCCTGGGAGAGCAGAAATGACCCGCTTCGCCACCTCCGCCGACGGCACGGAGATCGCGTACTCGACCACCGGTTCCGGGCCCGCGCTGGTGCTCGTGGACGGCGCGATGTGCCACCGGATGTTCGGGCCGTCCACCGAGCTCGCCTCGGTGCTGGACAAGGACTTCACCGTCCACACCTACGACCGGCGCGGGCGCGGGGAGACCGGGGACGGTGCGTCGCCGTGGTCGGTCGAGCGCGAGGTCGAGGACGTCGACGCGGTCATCAAGGCGGCCGGGGGCAGCGCGTTCGTCTTCGGCGTGTCGTCGGGCGCCGTGCTCGCGATGGAGGCGGCCTCGCGGCTGGCGGGCATCAGCGCGCTCGCGCTGTACGAGGCGCCGTTCGTCGTGGACGGCACCTACCGGCCGCGGCCGGCGGACATCGTGCAGCAGATGAACGCCATGCTCGCCCGCGGCGACCGGTCCGGGATGATCTCGACGTTCATGAAGATGGTCGGCGTGCCGGCCTTCGGCCTCGCGATCATGAAGCTGACGCCGGTGTGGAAGAAGCTGAAGCCGGTCGCGCACACGCTGCCGTGGGACCTCGCGATCCTCGGCGACGACGGCCGGGGCGAGAAGCTGCCGGCCGGCCGCTGGGCGGTGAAGGTGCCGACGCTCGCGATGGACGGCGGCAAGTCGCCGGAGTACCTCCGCAACGCCATGCGCAACGTCGCGGAGGTGCTGGGCGCGGACCACAAGACGCTGCCGGGTCAGACGCACATGTACAAGTCGTCGGTCGTGGCGCCGGAACTGGTGGAGTTCTTCTCGCGGGCCCAGCGCACCGCGGGTCCCATCGCGTAGCCGGCCACGACGAACAGTCCGCCGACCACGAGCCACCCGGCCGGGCCCCACCCCAGGACGACCGTGGTGAGCAGGGCGGGGCCGACCATCCGGGCGACGGCGGTTCCGGTCGCGAAGAAGCCCTGGTACTGGCCCTGCCGGTCGGCGGGCGCGAGGGAGAAGCTGATCTCCCACGCGCCGGAGGCGAGCATCATCTCGCCGAGCACCTGCAGCGCGGCGGCCGCGACCAGCAGCGCCGCCGCGGGCCAGGCGCCGAAGCGGAACGCCGTCACTGCGAACACCGCGCAGGACGCGAGCAGGACCAGTCCGGCGTGCCGCACGAGCCGGGAGGCGGACCCCAGACCGGTCGCGCGCCGGGCGATCCGCACCTGGAACAGCACGACGGCCGCGGTGTTGAGCACCAGCAACGCGGCCGCGAGCCACGTCGGCGCCTCGGTGCGCTGCACGATCCACAGCGGGATGATCAGGCTCAGCAGCGGCATGTAGAGCAGCATCACGGCGTTGATGAGCGTGATCAGCGCGTACGGCTTGTCCTTGAGCACGTCGAACTTGCCCTTGGCCCTGGTCATCACGGTCTCCGGCAACGTCATGAGGACGCCCGCCGCCGCGAGGAAGCAGAGCGCGTCGAGCACGAACACGGCCGTGTACGCGACCTCGGTGCCGAGGTGCAGCGCGAACCCGCCCGCAGCCGCGCCGATCGCGATGCCCGCGTTCGCCGTCGACTGGATGCGCGCACGGGCCTGCGTGCGTTCCTCCGGTGTGGTGAGGCCGGCGAGCAGGGCCTGCCGCGAGGCCTGCAGCCCGCTCTGGAAGCTCGCGTAGAGGCACATGACCACCACGAACGCCGCGAAGCTCCTGGTGCACAGCAGCACGCCGATGCTCGCGGCGGTCGCGGCCGCGAGCACGACGGCGGTGGTGCGCGGGCCCCAGCGGTCGGCGAGGTGCCCCAGCGCGACCCCGGCGACCGCGCCGACGCCCCACGCGAGGGTCAGCGCGAGACCGACCCGTGCGGCGCTCAGCCCGACGACCTGGGTGAAGTACAACGCCGAGACGACGAGGAAGCCGCCGTCGCCGATCGAGTTCGTGAGCTGCGCGTACGCGAGTCGCCTGGTCATGGCTACGACCGTAGGACGGCGATTGGCCCTGGTCGTGGGACAAGAACGCGCTCATTCTCTGGGCCAATTTCGTGCCGGCCCGATGAACACGTCGACAGGACTTCGTCACGGGTGCATGCGGGCGCCCTTGAGGATCTTGTCGACGGCGTTCTTCTGGCCGTGGACGGCGATGCCGACCAGGTCGAGGTCCCGGGTGTGCACCTTGCGGACGGCGGCGCGGTTGTCCTCGTCGTTGCCGGTGGCGAAGAGGTCGGCGGTGAAGACCGTCATCGGCTGGTCGCGGTTCAGCGCCCGCTCGTGGGCCTTCTTGAGCAGCTCCGCGTCGCCCTGCAGGACCACGACGGGCTGGCCGAACATGGCGAGGTACCGCACGTCGTCGGCGTCGATGTAGGGCTCGCCGCGCAGCGTCTCCGGGAGGCCGCTGACGAGGAAGGCGGTCACGTTCAGCGCCTGCCAGCCGGCCAGGTCGTCCCGCAGCAGCACAGCGATCTTGGTGTCGAACATGGACCCACGATCGCTGCGGGGCCGTGGTCGCGTCTTGTACGTTCCTGACATGTCCGTCGCGGCCTGGAAGCCGGCGGTGGAAGGCATCAAGGAGGTCTTCCACGCCTCCTTCACCACGCACGTCTACCCCGCGCACACGCACGACGCGTGGACGTTGATGCTGCTCGACACGGGTGCGGTGCGCTACGAGCTGGACCGGCACGAGCACGGCGCGCTGGTCGACGGCGTCACGCTGCTGCCGCCGCACGTCCCGCACGACGGCCGGTCCGCGCACCCCGCCGGGTTCCACAAGCGGGTGCTGTACCTGGACGACTCGGTGCTGCCGCCGGACCTGGTCGGCAGGGCCGTGGACACGCCGATGCTCGTCGACCCGCTGCTGCGCGGGCGGGTGCACCAGCTGCACCTGGCGCTGGACGAGCCGTTCGAGGCGGCGAGCCGGCTGGCGTTGATCACCGAGCGCCTCACGCACCACCTCGCGGGCACCGAGGCGGCCCGGCACGCCGACCCGACGCTCGCCGACCGGCTGCGCCAGCTCCTGGACGCGTCGCTGCCGGACGGGATCACGCTGTCCGCGGCCGCGCAGGAGCTCCAGACCAGCCCGACGCACCTGGTGCGGGCGTTCAGCCGCCGGTTCGGGCTGCCGCCGCACCGGTACCTGACCGGGCGCCGGGTCGACCTCGCGCGCGGGTTCCTCGTGCAGGGGCGGTCGGCGGCCGAGGCGGCGGTGCTGGCCGGGTTCCACGACCAGTCGCACCTCACGCGCCATTTTCGCCGTGTGCTGGGTACGAGTCCCGGCAGGTTCGTACGCTGACAGCGTGCACGTCGGCATCCTCGGGCCCGTTGAGGCGCATTCCCCGGACGGCAAGATCGCGATCGGCGGTCCGCGTCCGCGCACGCTGCTGGCGCTGCTCGCGCTGCGGGTCGGCGAGATCGTCCCGCTCGACCGGCTGGTCGACGAGCTCTACGGCGACGACCCGCCCGCCGACGCCGCGAACGCGTTGCAGGGCCAGGTGTCGCGGCTGCGCCGGGCGCTCGGCGGCGCCGGCCTGGTCGAGTTCCACCCCGCCGGGTACCGCCTGGCGCTGGCCCCGGAGCAGGTCGACGCGCACCGGTTCGCCGCGCTCGCGGCCGACGGGCAGCAGGCGCTGGAACGGGGTGACGCGCAGACCGCGGAATCCCTGCTGTCCGAAGCGCTCGGGCTCTGGCGGGGCCCGGCGCTCGCCGACGTTCCCGCGGCGGGCCACGCGACGCGGCTCGAACAGCAGCGGTCCGCCGCCACGAACTCGTTGGTGGCGGCCAGGACCCGGCTCGGCAAGGCCGACGTGCGGGAAGTCCAGGAGCTCGTACGGCAGCACCCGCTGGACGAACGGCTGCGTGGCTACCTCATGCAGGCGCTGCACCAGGACGGCCGCCAGGCCGAGGCGTTGCAGGCGTTCGAGGACGCCCGCGCGCTGCTCGCCGACGAGCTCGGCGTCGACCCGTCCCCCGAGCTGCGGGCGATCCACGTCCGCATCCTGCGCGGGCAGACCCACCGCGAACTGCCCGCCCAGCTCACGAGTTTCGTCGGCAGGCAGGAGGAGCTCGCGCGGATCAAGGCGCTCGAGTCGCGGCTCGTCACGCTCACCGGTCCCGGTGGCGCCGGGAAGACCCGGCTCGCGCTGCAGGCCGCTCCCCCGACCGCGGTCTTCGTGGACCTGGCGCCGGTCAGGGACGTCGCGGCCGCGACGCTGCAGGCGTTGGGGCTCAAGGAGACCGTGCTCGAACCGGAGGACCGGCTCACGCTCGCGCTGCGCGAACGGGACGCGACGCTGATCCTCGACAACTGCGAGCACGTGGTCGTCCAGGCCGCGCGGCTGGCCCAGCACCTGCTCAGCACGTGCCCGTCGCTGCGCATCCTCGCCACGAGCCGCGAACCGCTGGGCATCACCGGCGAGACGCTGTGCCCGGTGCCGCCGCTGGAGCCCGAGCAGAGCGCGGCGCTGTTCACCGACCGCGCGCGGCTGGTGAACCCGAACTTCGTGCGGGACGAGCAGACCGCCGACATCTGCCGCGAGCTCGACGGCCTGCCGCTCGCGATCGAGCTCGCCGCCGCCCGCACGCGGTCGTTGACGACGAAGGAGATCGCGGACCGGCTCAGCGACCGCTTCCGGTTGCTCACCAAGGGAAACCGCGCCGCGGCGCCGCGCCACCAGACGCTGCGCGCGGTCGTGGAGTGGAGCTGGGACCTGCTCTCCGACGAGGAGCGCGACCTCGCCGCCTGCCTCGCCACGTTCAGCGGCGGCGCGACGCTGGAGGCCGTGGAACAGGTCTGCGGCCACGACCTCGAGGTGCTGGACGCGCTGGTGGACAAGTCGCTGGTCGAGGCGGTCGACGGCCGCTACCGGATGCTGGAGACCATCCGCGAGTTCTGCTCGCGGCACAAGCGCGTCGACGCCGAGCACGCCGCATACTTCCACGAGCTGGCCCGGCTCGCGGACCCCGAGCTGCGCCGGCGCGACCAGGTCGAGTGGTTCGCGCGGATGACCGCCGAGCACGCGAACCTGCTGCAGGCCGTCGAGTGGACCACCGCTCACGAACCGGATCGCGCGCTGCGGCTGGTCCGCGACCTCGCGTGGTACTGGTACATCAAGGGCAGCCGCACGGAGGTCCGCGGGCTGGCGCGGACGCTGCTCGACCGGGTGCCGGAGGAGTCCACCGAGGAGTACACCGTCCTGGTGGCGCTGGCCGCCCCGGAACGCGTGCGGGAGCGGTTCGTCGAGCTGCGCGGCCCGATCACCCAGCCGTTCGTGCTCATCGCGTGGGCGATGATGTCCGGCCCGCCCGACCCGTCCGCACCGCGCACGCCGTTGCAGGAGGAGGTCGAGAGCAGCGACGACCCGTGGGTCCAGGGCTTGATCGCCTTCAGCAACTCCTACACCGGCTGGACCGTGCGCGGCGACCGCGAGCTCGCGATCGAGCAGTCGCGCGCGGCGCTGCGGCAGTTCCAGGACCTCGGCGAGCGGTGGGGCGCGGCCCAGGTCCTCGACGTGCTCGCCACGCTGACCGAGGACCCGCACGAGGCCCTGGCGCTCACCGACGAGGCCCTGCGGGTCGTGGCCGAGCTGGGGGCGCGGGAGGAGCTCGCCGAGCTGCGCGGCCGGCGCGCCGACCGGTTGCTCGACCTCGACCCCGTCCAGGCCGAACGCGAGTACCACCAGGCGCTGGACCTGGCGACGCACGCGGGTCTCGCCGCCACCAGGGCGCTCGCGAAGACCGGTCTGGCGAGGCTCGCCCAGCGCCGGGGCGATCCGGCGCGCGCCGAGCTCCTGCTGCGCGAGGCACAGCGGGAGCTCGGGCACGGGTGGATGCACGCGGCGGCGCTGCGGCAGGTGGACGAGGTGCTCAGCGAGCTGGGGCGTAGTCGGGGAGCTTGATCGCGGTCGCCGCCTTCAGGTCCATCCGCGCGGCCGGCGGCATCTTCGGCAGCAGCCCGAACAACCGGTCCCGCGCCCACATGCCGAGCCGGGTGCCGGGCGCGAGGAACCGCCCCGGGTTGCCCTGGCCGCCCCGCGCGTACGGGCCGATCAGGGCCTCGTAGCGGGCGAACGCGTCCCCGCCCGCCGCCATCTCGCCCGCGAGCACGTAGGCGGAGACGACCGCGAGGCCGGTGCCCATGCCGCCGAGGGTGGACCCGAACCCGGCGTCGCCGATCAGCGTGACGCGGCCGGAGCTGACCGTCGGCATGCGGACCTGGCTGATCGAGTCGAAGTAGACGCCCGGCGCGAAGAGCGACTCCGGCACGAGCTCCGGCGGCACCGCCGACCTGAACATCAGCCAGCCGGGAGCGGAGAGCACACCGGGCGAGCACGTCAGGTCGTGGTCGTCGCCCTCGGTGTCCCAGATCGCGAAGTAGTAGCCCTGGAACCGCGGCCGGTATCCGGGGAAGACCAGGCGCCGCACGCCGGACCGCATCCCGTCGGCGCCGACGACGAAGTCGAACCGCCGCGAGGGGCCGCGCGCGAACGTGACGTCCACGCCGTCGCCGTCGTCGTGCAGGGAGGTGATCCAGTCGCCGAACACGTACTCGGTCTCGCCGGCGGTCCGTTCGTACAGCAACCGCGAGAGGTCGCCGCGGCGGATCTCCACCTCGCCCGCGGTGAACGAGCCGGGCAGCCGCGCGCGTTCGCGGCCGTCGAGACCGCGGAACACCATGTCCCGCGGTGTCGTCCGCGCGGCTTTCACCGCGTCGAGGACACCCATCCGCCTCAGCACGGACAGGTGCGCCTCGCCGCGGAAGTCCACGGCCTGGCCGCCGGCGCGCAGCGACGGCGCCCGTTCCACCACGACGGGTGAGAAGCCGAAGTGCCGCAACCAGTGCGCGAGCGCGGGGCCGGCGATCCCCGCGCCCGAGATCAGAACGTCCATGCGGGACAGGGTCCGCGTGGCCGCTGACCACACGCCTACGACTGGCTGATGATCTTCAACATCTGCTGGATCTGGCCCTGGCGGGAGTTGGTCACGCGCTCGGCGTAGGCCGTCGCCTCCGGGTTCATGCCGTCCTTCTTCTCGGTCAGCGACATCTCCACGGCAGCGCCCTGGTGTCCCGTCATGAGGTTGAGGAAGGAGGCGTCGAACTCGGCGCCGCTCTTGTTCTTGGTCTCGTCGATGACCTTCGCGTCGAGCAACGGCTCACCGCCGTGGGCGGTGTGCAGGCTCGCGCCGTCACCCTCCGGCTTGTCCCAGAGCTTGAGCCACGACTTGAGCGTCGAGAGCTCCTCGCGCTGGGTCGCGTCGATCGCGCTCGCGAGGTCCTTGGCCTCCTGCCGCGTGGCCTTCGCCATCCCCAGCTGGGAGAGGCTGATGCCGAGCTGCAGGTGGTCCACCATCATCTGGACGTACATCACGTCCGCGTCGTTGAACCTCGCGCTGCCGGCGGGTGCAGGTGGTGCAGTGGGGGACGCACCGTGTCCGTGGGCCTCCTGGCCCGCCGGAACGACCGCCTCCCCACCGCACCCCGCCAGCGCCAGGACCGCGACTACGGCCACGACCACAAGGCGCTTCATCGGATCAGACCCGCTCCCAAAGAGCCGGCACGTTCGGCGGCTCCCACCCGGTCAGCGAGGTGTGGCCCTGGCGGCACCGGTAGTTGGCGCCGCCGTAGCTGACCTGCGCACCCGTCGCGTACGAGACGTTCGCGGACCACGAGCCGCCGGCCGGGGGCTGCGTCGGCTGGTTGGTCGTGGTGGTCGGCGGGTTGGTGGTGGTCGTCGTCGGGGGCTTCGGCGTCGTGGTGGTGGGAGGAGGCGTGGCACCGCCGCCGTTGATGTTGACGTCGATGCAGGAGTAGAACGCGTTGCCCGTGTCGGCGATGTTCCAGATCGCGAAGATCTTCTGCCGGCCGGAGAACCCGCTCAGGTTGATGGTGTGCCGCGTCCCGTCGACCGGGGCGGCGTTGCCGCCGTCGACGAAGCCGACGCGCGTGCCGTTGATGAAGTACTCGTAGTTGCTCGTCTTGTGGCGGGCCGTGAAGGTCCAGCCGATGCTCAGGCTGGTGCCGGTGTTGGTGGCCTGCCAGGCCTTGTTGTCGTCGTTCAGCTCGTCGAAGTCGCCGCGAGCGCCGTTGCAGTTCATCATGCCCTTGGGGCCTTCGGAGCTCTGCGGCTCCCAGGTGGGCGCACCGCAGGGAACGGTCTTGAGCGCGCACTGGGCCGACCGGCTCGGCGGCGAGGACACGTAGCCGTGCGCACTCGCGGACCCGACGGGCGTGATGAGGACGATGGCAGGGACAGCGGCCATGACCAGCGCCGCTTTACGGGTGAATTTCATTATTCCGAACTCCTCGGATCGTTCCCGGACAGGGGGGATCCCGTAGGCAGGGGGCGGGAACCGGGAGCGTGCTCTGCACCGCTCGCCGATCCAGTGTCGGTTTGGTCTAGACCATAAACCGGTGCCGGGAAAGTGGTCAAGTGACCACTTCCGCGGACAAAATCATTGTGCAACACCAAGTCCACTGCGAACACTGGTACTACCCGTGCCCCGTTCGGCCTACCGGTGCAGCCCGGTCGGCCCACCGGTAGGACCACCGCGAAGTGGGTAACCCAGGGCCATGCGCGATTTCGACGAGCCCAGCAGGGCAGCCGGTCCGGGCGTCGTGGCGGACGGACCCGCAGGTGCGCCAACGGTCCTCGTGATCGATCCAGCGGGAGGCGCCCCGCACGACGGGATCCCCGCGACCTGGCGCGACCTGACCGACCGGCTGCGCGTGGTGTGGCTGCGCGTTCCCGCGGCGCCGGGCTGGCAGTCCACAGTGGATGCCGTGCTGACCAAGCACAGCCACGAGGAACACCCGGTCCTCGACGTGGTCTCGAGCGGCCCGATCGCGGCGGACGTCCTGGAGCTGGTCCGCCGGCACGAGGACCTGGTCCGCTCGGTCCTGCTGGTCGACCCCGAGGTGCCGGTGGACGCCCCCTTCGCCCGCGCGGTGGTCCGCAGCGACGGCTCCGCGGACGACCGCGTCCCGCCACCACTCCCGCTGGGCCACCCGGACGTGGTGTTCCACGTGGTCGAGGCGCTGAACGCCTTCGAGTGAGCACCACTCCGCGCCGGTCCGGGAACTTTCGCTGAACCGGACACATCGGCCACCCGTATCCCTCGTCAGGGAACCGAGACGGGAGGCATCATGCGTGCGCGTCTGCTCATGATCGTGCTAGGCGGCCTGCTGGCACTGACGGGCTGCTCGACGACGAGCGGGGGCAACGGCGGCGAACCCGCGGCCAACGAGGCGGACGCGACGTTCTCGTTGCGGATGATCCCGCACCACCGCCAGACGATCGAGATCTCGAAGGTCGCGATGGAACGGTCGAAGGACGAGTTCGTCGTGAACGTGGCCGACAAGATCGCCACGGCCGAGGCGGGCGAGATCGAGCAGATGTCGACCTACCTGCGCAGCTGGGACATCCAGATCCCCGGCGACGACCCCGGCGCGACCCACAAGATGGCGGGCATGATGACCGCCAAGGACGTGGAGACCCTGAAGGCGTCGCAGGGCAAGCAGTTCGACGACCTCTTCCTGGCCACCCTCTCCCGCCACCTCCGCAGCGGCGTGGACATGGCCAAGGACGCGCAGGCGAAGGGCGAGCACATCGGCTCGAAGGCCCTGGCGGGCAAGATCGTCGTGAGCCAGAGCGAGGTCCTGGACCAGATCGCCGCCAAGCAGAAGTCCTGACGCACCAGCACACGCGCACCGGCGAGCCGTTAATCCGCGAGCCAAAGCCCACCACTCCCAATAACCTCACACACCATGTACGAACAGGTGGAGCCCTACGCCCAGGGCATGCTCGCGGTGGGCGACGACCAGGAGATCCACTGGGAAGCCAGCGGCAACCCGGACGGCAAGCCGGCGGTGGTCTTCCACGGCGGCCCGGGAGCGAGCCTGAGCCCCCGGTGGCGCGAGGACTTCGACCCGGAGCACTGGAACCTGGTCCTGTGGGACCAGCGGGGCTGCGGCAAGAGCACCCCGAGGGCGAGCGACCCCGCCACCAGCATGGAGCACAACACCACCCAGCACCTGATCGACGACGCGGAGAAGCTCCGGGAACACCTGAACATCGAGAAGTGGCTGCTGGCGGGCGGTTCCTGGGGTTCCACCCTGGTGCTCGCCTACGCCATCCAGCACCCGGACCGGGTCAGCGAGATCATCATCCCGGCGGTGACCACCTCCCGCCCGCAGGAGCACGCCTGGATCACCAGGGGCCTCGCGATGTTCTACCCGGACCACTTCGAGGCGTTCCAGAACGGCGTCCCGGAGCAGGACCGCGACGGCAACCTCGCCCAGGCCTACAACAGGCTTCTCAACTCCCCGGACCCCGAAACGCGCGAGAAGGCGGCTTGGGACTGGAACAAGTGGGACCTCGCCACCATGACCGGCGGCGACAACGACTTCACGGGCACCCGGTACGAGGACCCCGCCGAGCGCTACCAGCTGGCGCGGGTGGTCACCCACTACTGGGGCAACGAGGCCTTCCTGGAGCCGAACCACGTCATGGACAACCTGGGCGCGCTCGCCGGCATCCCCGGCGTCCTGATCCACGGCCGCAACGACTTCGGCGGCCCCCTGCACACCGCGTGGGAGGTCGCGAAGAGGTGGCCGGACGCCGAACTGGTCATCCTGAACGACGCCGGCCACCAGGCCAAGGACGGCAACAGCATGGACAGGGCCATCACCGCCGCAGTCGAGAAGTTCCGCTAGGGCGCCACAGGTCCGGGCCGGTGGTACAGGTCCTCGCCGGCCCAGCGGATCCGGTCGTCGAACCCGAAGCCCGCGGCCGCGACGAAGTTCGCCGCGTCGTCCACGGACCCCGACCCGGTGTAGCGGGCGCGCAGCGGGTACGGGAACACCGGCCGCGTGCGCACGACCGCGCCCTCCTGGTCACGCCCGGTGGCCACCACCCGGAACGGCGCGGTCCCGCCCTCGACCCACGACACCAGCTGCCCCAGCGGGTCGAACTCGGTGAGGGCGTCTCCCCCTTCGCAGTGCCACATCGACGGCACGACGAACAGCCGCGCCCAGTCCGGGGTGCGCCCGCCGGTCAGCCGCTGCCAGTAGTCCAGCGTGCCCTCGAACGGGATCCCCTGGTCACCGGCGCCGTGCCAGAGGACGAGCTTGCCGCCCGCCCGCCGGAACTCGCGGTAGTCGAGCGACAGCGCGTCGGCCTTGCCCGCCTCCACCGCGACCCGGTGCAGCTCCCGCGCCGTGAACTCGAACGACTCCAGCGACGAGCCGGGCTGCCCGATCGGGTAGACCAGGTTCTTCAACGCGTTGTCCGCGAGCCCCGCCGAGATCGCCTGCCCGATCTCGGGTGACGGGTTGAGCCAGAACGTCCACGCGAGCTCCGACCCGTGGGGCTGACGGCCGGGGTAGAGCCGCACGCCGCGGTCCGCCGGCCCGGCGTACAACCGGCGGACGCGGTCGATCTCGTCGGGCGTCAGCCGCGGGGCGAGCGTGCCGGGGTCGAACGAGCACAGCCGCGGGTCGTCGAGCTGCCCGTCCACCAGGCCGTCGAGCCCGTCGCAGGCGGCCATCACCGCGTCGTGCAGCACGAAGATCTTGTCGTTCGGGATGGTGTTGCGCGCGATCCACGCCTGGTAGCCGATCAGCGCGGAGTAGTGGTTCCCCGGTGCCGCGACGACGATCCCGTCGAAGTCGTGCGGATACCGTTGCGCCAGCAGCAGTCCCTCGCGACCGCCGTTGGAGCACCCGCTGAAGTACGAGCGGGCGGGCGCCTTGCCGTAGAACACCGAGATGATGTGCTTGGAGACCTTCGACAACGCGTGCGGTGCGCGGAAGAAGTAGTCGTCACGGGCCTTCTGGTCGCCGATGGCCCACGTGGTGTCGAAACCGTTGCCCGGCGGCGTGACCCCGTGCCCGTCGTCGGTCGCGGCCACCGCGGCGTCGCCGAACGCCGGCCCGCACCCGGACGGGAAGCCCGGGTCGTCGATGATCCCGCAGAACCCGCCGCACCCGTACTGGACGTACCGGCCCGCGTACGACCGGGTCGGCAGCTTGAGCTGGAACCCGATGCCCGGCTCGATCGTGCCGCGGACGTCGCAGAACTCGGGCGTGCCGGCCACGACCACGGCGGAGGCCACGCGGGTGCGGGCGTCCGGGACGTCGAACGACCGCACCAGATCGGCGCACGACCGCACCGGACGAGATCCGGGAGCGGCACCGGCGGGCGCGGTCCCCGCCACGACGATCCCCAGTGCTGCCAACAAGATGCACAGCCGACGAAACATGTGGAGCGTCCTTTCCCCCTGCGATCAGGACGTGCGGGGGAAGTCTCGCAGCTAGCCGACGTGCACGCGTGGGCGCCGAGTCGGATCCTCCTCAGCCGAGCGGATGATCTCGCGTACGACCGGAGGTGTATCCCCGCGCCCGAGGATGAGGTACCGGAAGAGGTGCCCGAGCGGGTTGCCCTCCGACCACTCGAAGTGCGCGTGCGGGATGACGCCGGTGGAGTCGCGCAACGCCAGCAGGATCGCCGCGATCGCGTTCGGCGAGGCCGGCGCGGACGCGCGCAGGACGCGGTGGCCCTCCACCTCGACGCCGCGCACGCACAGCACGTGGCTGAACGCCGACGGGTCGACGATGTCGATCTCCAGGAAGATCACGTCCGCCGTGCCGGGCACCGGGTTGATGCCGCGCTGCTCGACCTCCTTCTCGTCGTACTCCGCCTTGTCCCCGGCCTGGCGGCGGTTCGCGATCAGCGTGATGCGGCCGTCGTTGGAGATGGTGTCGGTGATGAACCGGCGCGCCTCGTCGTCGAACTTGATCTTGTCGACGCGCAGCTCCGTCGTGCGGGAGATGCGCGACACCAGCGAGATCACGACGATGCCGAGGATGAAGCCGAACGAGATCGTGATGCCGTCCGGCTTCTCGACGACGTTCTCCACCAGCGCGTAGACCAGCACCAGCGTCAGCACGGCGAAGCCGGCGGTCTGGCCGCGCTGCTTCTTGCGCAACGCCGAGACCGTGACCGCGAACGAGCCCGACACCATCATCGCGAGGATGCCCGTGGCGTAGGCACCGGCCTGCGCGTTCACGTCGGCGTCGAAGATCATCGTGATGATGATGCAGATGACCGTGTAGACGAGCACCACCGGCCGCACCGCGCGGCCCCACTCCGGCGCCATGCCGTAGGACGGCAGGTAGCGCGGCACGATGTTGATGAGGCCGGCCATCGCGGACGCGCCCGCGAACCACAGGATCAGGATGCTGCTGATGTCGTAGACCGTGCCGAACACCTCGCCGAGCAGTTCGTGCGCGAGGTAGGCGAGGGCGCGGCCGTTCGCCGGTCCGCCTGCCGCGAACTTCTCCTGCGGCACCAGGACGGTCGTGATGAACGACGTCGCGATCAGGTAGACGGACATGATCAGCGCGGCCGTGGTCAGGAGCTTGCGCGTGTTGCGCACGCGGCTCTCCATGCGCTCCTGCGCCGTCTTCCCGCCGGCGGCGACCAGCGGCATCATGCTCACGCCGGTCTCGAAGCCGGACAGGCCGAGCACCAGCAGCGGGAACGCGAGGACCGCCGGCCCGACCACCCCGAAGAAGCCGTCACCGTGCGCGCCGAGCGCCGCGATCCAGCGGTCGAGGGCGTCCGGCGTCGCGAAGACGTCCACGAGCCCCACCACGGCCACGACGGCGTTCAGCGCGAGGAACACCGCCACCAGCGGGATCGCGACGCCCACGGCCTCGCTGAAGCCCATCAGGAACACGCCGCCGAGGACCAGCAGCAGGACGATCGTCACCCAGAGCTCGCTGCCGTGCAGCGCCTCGGGCACGTACGGGTTCTCCAGCGCGTGCACCGACGCGTCGGCCGCGGACAGCGTGATCGTGATGATCCACGACGTCGCCACGAACCCGAGCAGCACCAGCACGAAGATCTTGCCGCGCCAGAACGGCAGCAGGTGCTCCAGCATGGCGACGGAGCCCTGGCCGTTCGGGCTCTCCCGCGCCACCCGCCGGTACATCGGCAGCATGCCGAGCAGCGTCAGCGCCACGATCAGCAGCGTCGCGAGCGGTGAGAGCGCGCCGGCGGCCAGCGCGGCGATGCCCGGGAGGTACGACAGGGTGGAGAAGTAGTCGACGCCCGTCAGCGTCATGACCTTCCACCACGGGTGCGGCTTCGCGTGTGACTCGTGGCTCTCCGGACCCGACGGTGCGACGCGATCGGCGAGCAGCCACCGCCCCAGCGGCCCGCCCGGCGGCGACGGCCGTTCCGGGCTCGGCACCTCGGCGGGAACGGCGTACTCCGTGGTCATGGCGCAGAGCATGCCACCACGAGGTGATCAAGGCCGGAAGTCGGCCGGAAAACCCGCTTCCTGCACGGACAAACCGGACGGACGCAACATTCCGATGCTGCCCTGCGTGTGCAGGTCGAGGAACATGTCCACGACGTCCGGATCGAACTGTTCGCCCCGTCCCGCCCAGAGTTCCCGCCTTGCCCGGTTCTCGTCGAGCGCGGTCTGGTGTGGACGGTTGGAGCGCATCGCGGCCCACGCCACGCAGACGGACAGGATGCGCGCCTCCGCGCGGATGTCCGCGCCCCGCAACCCGTCCGGGTAGCCGGTGCCGTCGTAGCGCTCGTGCTGCTGCCGGATCACGTACGCGACGCCCGCGAACCCCGGCACCATCCTGGCGAGCCGGAAGCCGAAGTCGGGGTGCTGGCGCAGCAGGCGCCACTCCTCTTCGGACAGTGCGCCGGGCTTGGTGAGCACCACCTCGGGAATGATGATCTTGCCGATGTCGTGCAGGCGCCCGGCCAGCTGCGCGATCCTGGTCGTCGGCGCGTCGAGGCCGAACTCGCCCGCCGCCACGCCCGCCCAGCGCGACACCGACCGGCTGTGGTCGTAGCGGTGCAGCCAGCCGTCCACCCGGTCCGCGACCTGGCAGAGGAACTCCGCCATCGCGCCGTCGGTGTCCGGGTCGACCGCGGGCAGCGGCTCGGGGCCGACCGCGATCCTGTTGCGCCCCGCGGCCTTGGCCGCGTACAGCGCGCGGTCCGCGATCACCACGATGTCGTCGGGACCGTCGCCGTGCGTCGGGAAGCTCGCCGACCCGACGGACACGGTGACGGACAACGGGATGTCGTCGTTGCCCGCGTTCACCGGAATGGGCTTCTCCGCCACCCGTTCGCGCAGCCGGTTGGCGATGACCGACAGCCTGCCGGGACCCGCCTCCGGGACGAGCAGCGCGAACTCCTCGCCGCCGTAGCGCGCGAGCACCTCGCCGGCGCGGGAGGCCGCGCGCAACCGGGCGGCCACCTCCATCAGCACGTCGTCGCCCGCGGGGTGGCCGTAGTTGTCGTTGATGGACTTGAAGCGGTCGACGTCGATGATGAACACCGCGACGAAGCTGTCGTTGCGGCGCGCGCGGGCTATCTCGAGCGGCAACTGCGCCTCGAAGAACCGCCGCGTGTGCAGGCCGGTGAGGCTGTCGGTGATCGCGAGCTTGCGCTGGTCGGCCACGAGGCCCGCGAGCCGCGCGATGATCAGCAGCGACAGCACGGCGCTGCCCACGGCGATCACCAGGACGTCCTGCGGCGACTCGCCGACGTCGTGCACCAGCATCAGGACCGGGGCGGCGAGCACCGCCGAGCACAGCGCCACGATCCGGCCGCGGCTCAGGCCGACGTCCTTGACGTGCGCCCGGTCGCCGAGCCGCGCCATCGTCGGGTGCAGCGCGGCCGCGCCCATGCACAGGTTGGCCGACAGCCAGATGGCGTCGAGGAAGTTGCCCGCGTGGTAGCTGCCGTCGAGGCGTTGCAGCACGTAGAGCGTGTCCGCCGTGAGGATGCCCAGCAGGTTGCACGTCAGCAGGATGAACGCGCGCGGGCGCGGCCCGGCGCCGAAGATCAGGCGCAGCGCGACGACGAAGAGCGCGAGGTCCATCATCGGGAACCCGAGCGAGGCGATCTTCACCAGGACCGGTGACGTGAGCCGCGCCTGCGGGCCGATCACGTAGAGCCACGACGCCATGCCCGCGACGACCGCGAGCACCGCGGCGTCGAGCAGGCTCGGCAGGTCGAGCCCCGGCGTGCGGCGGCGGATCAGCAGGATCACGCCCGCCACCATCAACGGGTAATGCCCCAGGTAGAAGATGTCCGCATAGGACGGGTAAACCGTGTGCTCGAAGATGTAGTGCGATGCGTAGAACGTCAGGTCGGCGATCGCGTAAACGACCTGGCTCAGTGCGAGGAACACCCAGGGCCGCCGCCATTGGGGGCGGTTGCGCTTCACACCCGCGAAAGTCGCGATCGCGGCGGAGGCGCTGATCGTGCAGTAGAGCACCACTCGTACCGTTTGACCCGTTGTCCCGGCAGGGCTCACCGGAATCAGGTAGTAGACGCCCAGCAGCAGGTGACCTGCCACCAGGTACATCCACCACGCTCCGGTGCGGCCGGCACGGAAGATGGTCACACGAGACCCCTCGTTCTACGACTTGGTCGAGCCAGGTGATGATGCCCGACTTGGGATGTTCGCGGCACCGCCGTTACTCCAATGAGGTGACCCCCTAATACGGACGCTACCGCAGACCGCTGTTCTGTTTTCCACGCGAAACAAATCCGAGTGCCGCAGTGGCAACCGGGTGCGCGTGACCCGCGGTGGTCCCCCGAACGATTTTGGCACGACTTTTCGCTGCTCGACGCGGATTCACACCACTCGGTGTGAAACCACGCGTTCACACCGCTCTCTGGTGAAGGTTTGCGCGCACGGGCGACGGCCGGTCGCGGGACGTCAGCGAGAGGTGCGCGAGCGGTCAGCGGACCTTGCGACCGTCACCGCATGACGTGGTTGCGCAAGCCTTGGGTGGGCCCGTTGGCCTTCGTGGTGGTGGCGTTCGTGGCGTTCTCGCTGCCGCCGTACCTGACCGGTGACCGGCTGCAGTCGCGCGTGCAGTCGGACTGGGGACCGCACTACCCCCTGCTCGTGGTGCACGTGGTGTGCGCTTCGGTCGCGATCCTGACGTGCGTGGTGCAGGTCTGGCCGTGGTTCCGCACGCGGTTCCCCGCGTGGCACCGCCGGATCGGCCGCGTGTACGTGTGGGCCGGTGTGCTGCCGTCGGGGCTGGCGGGTCTGGTGATCGGCTGGACGACGCCGTTCGGCCCGGTGGCCGCCGTCAGCAACGTGCTGCTCGCCGTGCTGTGGCTGGTGTTCACGTGGCTGGCCTGGCGCGCGGCCCGGCAGCGGCAGTTCCGCGACCACCGCAAGTGGATGGTCCGCAGCTTCGCGCTGACCGTCTCGATCATCACGAACCGGATCTGGGGCGTGGTCGCGTTCCTGCTGCTCGCGGGCAGCGTGCCCGAGGAGGACCTGCCGCGGACGATCGCGGGGATCTCCACGTGGACGGGGTGGACGGTGTCGCTGCTGATCGCGCAGTGGTGGCTGGAGCGCAGGCCGGCGCGGCGGCGTGCCACCGCCGAACGGCGCGAGGCCGTTCCCGTCTGACGGCCCGGCGACTACGGTCGGCTCGCATGAGGCTACTGCTCGCGGTTCTGATGATGGTCGTCCTCGCCCCGGTCGCGTCCGCGTCCCCGGTCACCCCGGTCGCGCGCTGCGAGTTCATCCCGACGCCGGAGAACCCGGCCGCCCGCCCGGTCCAGCCGCCCCGGTCCGTCGTGCCCGCCCGCGGCACCGTCAGGGTCACCATCGTGACGAACTACGGCGTGGTGGTCGCGGACCTCGACCGCGCCAACGCGCCGTGCGGGGTGGAGAACTTCGCGCACCTCGCGCGGAGCTGGTTCTACACGATGTCCCAGTGCTGGCGGCTGACGGACACCACGCGCCTGGGCGTGCTGCAGTGCGGTGACATCTACCGCGCCGAGGAGGGCGGCCCGGGTTACCGGTTCGCCGACGAGGTGACGGGCAAGGAGACCTACTCGCGCGGCACGATCGCGTACGGCAACCAGGGGCCCGGCACGAACGGCAGCGAATTCTTCATCGTGCACTCGTTCGCCAACATCAGCCCCGTCTACACCGTGATGGGTCATGTCACCCACGGCATGGACACGCTCGACAGGATCGTGAAGGCCGGCATCGTGCCGAACCCGGACGGCCTGCTCGACGGTGCGCCGAAGAAGCCCGTGAGGATCCTCCACGTGCTCGCTGGTTAGTGTGTGGCGTGCGAAAGATCCTGGTCATCGGTATCGGCGCGGGCAACCCCGACCACCTGACGGTGCAGGCCGTCAAGGCGTTGCAGACGGTCGACGTGTTCTTCGTGCTGGACAAGGGATCGGTGAAGCAGGAGCTCGTCGACCTGCGCGCGTCGATCCTGGCCGAGCACGTCACGCGGCCGCACCGCTGGGTCGAGGGCCGGGACCCGGAGCGCGACCGCGACCCCGCCGACTACGCGGCGACGATCGACGCCTGGCGCCGCGACCGCGCCGACGTCGTCCTGGGGCTGCTGGCGGAGCTGGGTGACGACGAGACCGGCGCGTTCCTGGTGTGGGGTGACCCGTCGCTGTACGACTCGACCCTCGCGATCCTCGACGACCTGCTGGAGCGCGGCGCGGAGTTCGCGGTCGAGGTGATCCCCGGCGTGACGTCGGTGGCGGCGCTGACGGCCGGCCACCGCGTCTCGCTGAACCGGGTCGGCAGGCCGGTGCAGATCACGACCGGCCGCCGCCTGGCGGAGGGCTGGCCGTCCGATGTGGACGACGTCGCCGTGATGCTGGACGCCAGGCACTCGTTCGAGGGCGTCGACCCGGACACGTGGATCTACTGGGGCGCCTACCTCGGGATGCCGGACGAGATCCTGGTGTCCGGCCGGGTCGGCGACGTGGCGGCGCAGATCCGCGAGGTGCGCACGGAGGCTCGCGAGCGCAAGGGCTGGATCATGGACACCTACCTGCTGCGCCGGCCCTGAGTCCTACTCGGCGATCAGCCGCCGGACCGACCGCTCGACGAGCTCGCGGGTCGCGTTCGGCGTGCTGAACGCGAGGATCGACATGTGCACGACGAGGTCGAGAAGGTCGGCCGCGTCGAACTCCGCCGGCACCACGCCCTCCCGCTGCGCCCGCGCGACGGCGTCGACCTTCTGCCGGTGCGCCTCGGCCTCCGCCTCGGGAACGGCGTCGAAGCCGTTCTCCAGGCGGTGGTAGGCCATCAGCCTGAGCAGGCGCGGCTGGGCGACGTAGGAGTCGAAGAGCCTGCCCGCGTAGCCGGGGAGGTCCTCCGGCGTGATGGGCGTCGACGCGATCATGCGGTCGACGTGGATCTTCAGCAGCTCGTCGAACAGCCCCTCCTTGCTGCCGAAGTAGGCGTAGATCATCGCCTTGTTGCACCCGGCCTTGGCCGCGATGCGGTCGACCCTCCCGCCGGCGATGCCGTGCTCGGCGAACTCGTCCGCCGCCGCCTCGAGCAGCTTCGCCTTGGTCGCTTCCCTGTCCCTCACCACGCCTCCCATCCTAACCGACCGGTTGGTCTTAGCAACTAACCAGTTGGTTGACAGCAGCCCGCTCCCGTGGTTGCCTGGATTTAGCAACCAAACGTTTAGTTAGTTCAGGCAGGAGCGGATCATGAAGGTCGCACTGGTCACGGGAGCGTCGTCGGGCATCGGCGAGTCCACCGCCGTCGAGCTGCAGAAGGCCGGCTACACCGTCTACGCCGCGGCACGCCGCGTGCGGCGGATGGAGGGCCTGGCGGCGCGGGGCATCCGGACGTTGCTCATGGACGTCACCGACGACGAGTCGATGGCGGGCGGCGTCGGGAAGATCATCGCGGAGACCGGCCGGATCGACCTGCTGGTGAACAACGCGGGCTACGGCTCGTACGGCGCGGTCGAGGACGTGCCGCTGGACGAGGCCCGGTACCAGTTCGAGGTCAACGTGTTCGGCCTGGCGCGGCTGATCCAGCTCGTCGCACCGCACATGCGGGCGGCCGGGAGCGGCCGGATCGTCAACATCTCGTCGATCGGCGGGAGGATCTACGAACCGCTCGGCGCCTGGTACCACTCGACGAAGTTCGCGGTGGAGGGGCTGAGCGACTCGGTGCGGCTGGAGCTCAAGCCGTTCGGGATCGACGTCGTGGTCGTCCAGCCCGGTGGCATCAAGACCGAGTGGGGCGGCATCGCGGTCGGGAACCTGGAGAAGACCTCGGGCGGCGGCGCGTACGAGGGGCAGGTCAGGCAGCTGGCCGGGTTCCACGCGCAGATGGGCCGCGCGAGCGAGCCGAAGGTCATCGCGGACGTCGTGGTGAAGGCGGCCCGGGCGAGGCGTCCCCGCACGCGGTACGCGGCCGGGTTCGGGGCGAAGCCGATGCTGTTCGCCCGCGGGGTGCTGCCGGACAGGGCGTTCGACGCGATGTTCCTCGGGTTGATGCGCCGGTTCGGCTGAACCGAACCCGAAGGTATTTTCGGTTCAGAACCACCGAAGGGAGTCGTGTGCACGAGGGGCTGTCGCCGGACGCCGAGAAGCTGTACCTGGCGATGCTGCGCGGGGGGCACGTGGAGCGCGGCGCGGCGTACGACGAGCTCGAACGACTCGGGCTGATCCGCGACGACGAGGTGCGGCCGCCCCGGTCGGCGCTGGCGGCCATCGCGTCCGGCCACGAGGTCGCGGCCGTGCGGGCGCGGGAGACCGCCGAGGTCCTGGCGGCCGCCTACGCCGAGCACGGCGCGAAGGAGGTCGACTTCGTCGAGGTGCTCACGGACGCCCGCGAGGTGATCAGCACCTTCGAGGAGATGCAGAGCCAGGCCGAGCGCGAGATCCGGGCGCTCGACCCCGGCTCGTACCTGAGCCCCCAGCCCGAGGCGAGTCCCGCGCAGCCGCCGGCGCTCGCCCGCGGGATCGGGTACCGGGTCGTGTACGACTCCGAGCTGTTGCAGACCGAGCTCGGGTTCGCGTCGGTGCAGGAGAGCATCGCGGCGGGCGAGCAGGCGCGGACGTTCCCCGGGGTGCCGCTGAAGCTCGTCATCGCCGACTCGGACCGGGCGCTGATCGCGGTGCCGACGGTCACCGGCGGGAACGTGGTCGCGCTGCTCATTCACCCGTCCGTGCTACTCAGCGCGTTGATCGAGCTGTTCGAGGCGTTCTGGCGGATGTCCGTGTCGATCACGCCGGGCGGCCACGCGGACGCGCAGGAGGAGCCGACGACGGCCACCCGGCGGCTGATGGCGCTGCTCAGCGCCGGTCTGACCGACGAGTCGATCGCGCGCGAGCTCGGCGTCAGCGAACGGACCGTGCACCGGCGGGTGAGCCGCCTGCAGCAGCTGCTGGGGGCGCAGACCCGGTTCCAGCTCGGCGTGCAGGCGTCACGGCGAGGATGGCTTTAGTCACCTAACGTCACGAAGGCGCGAGCGCTCATCACTCCGTGCTCATCTTTCGTGACGGTTTTCAGACATGGCGACTTTCTGCCACCACCCAGGAGTGTTAATCGACCGGTTTCCCCTTTCTCCTCTGTTGCATGCGCGGCCTCACCGGGCCGGGCGGGGGCAGGAAGGGATCCACGTGAGGAAGTACTTCAGAGGCGGCATGGCCGCGGTGGCCGGGGTGTTGGTCGCCACCAGCGTCGTGCTCACTCCGGCGGCGAGCGCCGCCGCCAAGGCGGACCCGGACACGCAGGCACTCGCGGGCGCACTGGCCACCCAGAAGATCACCTGGGAGGAGTGCGAGTTCCCCGGCGTCGCCGAGGAGACCGTCAAGCAGTTCAAGACCGTCAAGGGCCTCGCCTGCGCGACCGTCCAGGTCCCGCGCGACTGGCACAACCCGGCCGACGGCAACACGATCGGCGTCCGGGTCTCGAAGACCCAGACCGCGTTCAAGGGCACCGCGCGCCAGGGCATCGCGCTGGTCAACCCCGGTGGCCCCGGCGGCTCCGGCCTGCCGTGGGGTGCCGCGATGGCCCTGCGCGCCCCGGTGCTCGCGAGCCAGTACGACTTCATCGGCTTCGACCCGCGCGGCGTCGGCCTCTCCACGCCGCTCACGTGCAGCTACACCGTCCCGAACAGCACCGACGTCACCGTGCTGAACAAGGCGAAGGTCGACGGCTGCCTCGAGAACCCGCTGACCAAGTTCATCACCACCGAGCAGACCGCTTACGACATGGACTTCATCCGTGTCCTGCTCGGTGAGAAGAAGACGAGCTACATCGGCTACTCCTACGGCACGTGGCTCGGCACCTGGTACGCCTCGACGTTCCCGTCGAAGGTCCACCGCATGCTGCTCGACTCGGCCGTCGACGCCTCGCAGTCGACGCTCGAGAACACCTGGGACCTGCAGCCGCGCACCCGCGACCGCCAGTTCCAGGAGGCGCTGCTGCCGTTCATGGCGCGCCACGACGACAAGTACGGCCAGGGCACCGACCCGATGGAGATCCGCCGCAAGTGGGAGAAGGGCGGCGGCACGCGCGAGTTCGTCGGCCAGCTCTTCGTCGCGTGGTTCGTGATCCCGGCGATGTACGACACCTCGCAGTACCACGCCGCCGCCTCCGCGGTCGCCTCGGTGATCGACGCGACGAACCCCGCCGGCACGGACTCGGAGAAGGTCGAGCAGATCGTCGGGAAGATGCTCACCTACCCCGGCCTCACCGACGAGAACAAGGCGTTCATCGCCAAGGGCAAGCAGAACGCGCTCGCCGCGGTCGCGAAGAAGGAGCGCGTGGCGGTCAAGGCCACGACCGCCGCCGCCGAGGTCGAGACCTGGGACGCGACGTTCGAGGCGATCCGCTGCCAGGACGGCCAGTGGAACCAGAACCTGCACTACTGGAACTACTGGCTGGCCGACCTGACCGTGAACGCGCCGTTCATCGCGCCGTTCATGGAGACGCCGCTCTGCGCGTACTGGCCGACGACGAACTCGATGCCGAAGCCGGACAAGAAGACGTTCCCGCGCCTGCTGGTCGCGCAGGCCGAGCTCGACGCCGCCACCGCCTACGAGGGTGGTCTGGCCACGGCCAAGGCCCTGCCGAACGCGAAGATGATCAGCGTCGACAACGAGGGCACGCACGGCCTGTTCCCGTACAACACGGACTGCGTCGACGACCCGATCACGTTCTACTTCCAGACCGGTGCGACCCCACGCAAGCAGTTCACCGGCTGCCAGGGCGTGCCGCTGCCCGGTGAGGACACGACGTTCGAGGTCGGCGGCAAGATGACCAACGGCAAGGTGAAGATCAAGATGATCACGCCCGCGGTCAAGCAGGCCAACAAGATCGTCAAGGACCTGCTGAGCGGGTCCACGACGGCGGCGGCCGACGAGTCGGGCATGCCGGCGAACCTGTAACACCTCGCAGAGCCGCGGCCCCTGCCACTGCGGTGGTGGGGGCCGCTCCCGTTCCGGGAGCGCTTTCCTAGCGCTGCCACCACTTCTTCTTCACCACGTCGGTGATCACGCACGTGATGTTGTCCGGGCCGCCGTTGCCGTTCGCCAGCGCGACCAGCTGCCAGGCCGCGTCCGTTCCGTCCTGTGTGGACAGCAGGATCTCGTGGACGTCGCCCAGGTCGGTGTAGTCGGTCAGGCCGTCGCTGCACAGCAGGTAGCGGTCGCCGAGGAACGCCTGGTGCCACGTCAGGTCCGGCTCGTGCGAGTTGCCGGACTGCAGGGCGCGCAGCACGTACGCGCGGCGCGGGTGCACGAGCGCCTCCGCCGGCGTCATGCGGCCCGCGTCCACCAGGGCCTGGACCATCGTGTGGTCGTGGGAGAGCTGGCGGAGGTTGCCGTCCCTGACCACGTAGGCGCGGGAGTCGCCGACGTGCGCGAGCTCGAACTCCAGGCCCTCCCAGCGCATCGCGGTGAGCGTGGTGCCGGCGCCCTGGGGCACCTCGGCGTCGAGCCTGCGCGCGATCTCCGCCACCGCGGGGCCGAGGTCGTCGCGCCACTCCGCGAGGACGTTCACCGCCAGGGCGCTCGCGAGCTCGCCGTGCTCGTGGCCGCCCATGCCGTCCGCCACCGCCTGGAGGTCGGCGCGGACGTAGACCGAATCCTCGTTGTGCTCGCGAACGAGCCCGGGATCGGTCGCCACGGCGATGCGCAGCTCGTGTGTCATCTCTCCAGTAGATCAGTTGTGAAGTGAGTTCACAAGCAATACGGTTGTGAACATGGATGAGACGGTCAACGCCGGCGACATCGCGCGCCTCGCCGAGGTGGGGCGGGCGGCGGTGTCGAACTGGCGGCGGCGGTTCGAGGACTTCCCGTCGCCGGTCGGCGGGACGGCCTCCAGTCCGTTGTACCTGCTGCGCGACGTGGAGTCATGGCTTCGGCGAAACGGGAAGCCGTTCCAGGTCTCCCCCGCCGAACGGTTGTGGACGCAGCTGCGCGCCACCGACGACCTGAAGCTCGGCGAGGCGCTGGCCGCCGTGGACGCCGACGCGGCGACGTTCGAGTTCCTCCACGCGCGGTACGCGGAAGCGCACTCACGGCTGCTCAACCCCACTCCGCCCGAGGTCGTCGAGGTCGTGCTCGCCACGACGGACGGCGCCACGGTGATCGACCCGGCGTGCGGCACGGGGTCGTTGCTGATGGCGTCGAAGGGGCGCGAGAAGATCGGGCAGGAGCTCGACCCGGTGTCCGCGGTCATCGCGCGGCGGCGGCTGCCGGATGCGCAGATCATCACCGGCGACTCGTTGCGGCGGAACGGGATCGCGCACCTCGCGGACGCCGTCGTGTGCGACCCGCCGTGGCACGACCGGGCGTGGGGGCACGAGGAGCTCGTCGGTGACGCCCGGTGGACCTACGGGCTGCCCCCGCGCGGCGAGCCGGAGCTGGCCTGGTTGCAGCACTGCCTGTCGCTCGCCAAGCCGGGTGGGCTGGTCGCGGTGCTGATGCCGTCGGCGGCCGCGTCGCGCCGGCCGGGCAAGCGGATCCGCGGCAACCTGCTGCGCGCCGGTGCCGTACGCGGGGTGATGACGGTGCAGCCGGGCCGCGATCTGTGGCTGCTGCGCAACCCCGTCGGCCGCGCTCCCGAGCACATCGCGCTGCTGGAGGCCCCCGGCCCGGTCGAGCCGAACACGCGCGTCATCGACCTGCTCGACGACGACGTCGACCTGAGCCCGGCCCGGCGCAGCGGCACCGACGTGTCCGCCTACCTGGCGGCGCAGCCGGTGTTCGCGGTCCCGCGCCTGCCCGAGCTGCGCGAGCAGCCCGCGCCGGGCATGACGACGATCGGTGAACTGGTCCGCGCCGCACCCGGCGGCCACGTCGTCACGTCGCCGACCGGCGCGACGTACGAGATCGACCCGGCGAAGCTCGACCCCGACTTCCTCGAGGGCGTGCTGCGCGCGGCGTTCGCCCGCACCCCGACCGGCTCGACGCGGCTCGACGTCCGGCGGACGCAGGTCCCGTCGCTGCCGGTCGAGGAGCAGCAGCGGTACGGCGAGGCGTTCGCGCGGCTCAAGGCGTTGGAGGCGGGCCTGGAGAACGCGGCGGACCTGGTCCGCCTGGGCTACTCCGGGCTCCTGAGCGGGCAGGTCCGGCCGGCGTGAGCGCGCGAGGCCGGCGGACCGGGCGTGGCGGTTAGGCTGCTCCGGTGCTGATCGCCGACCGCTACGAGATCGACGACCTGCCGCTGGGGCGGGGTGGCATGGGTGCCGTGCACGAGGGGCGGGACCTGCGCCTGGATCGACGGGTGGCGGTGAAGCTGCTGCGGCTCCCCGGCAGCGACGACGAGGTGCAGCAGCGGTTCGCGCGCGAGGCGCGGATCGTGGCCAGGCTCGAGCACCCCGGCGTGCCGGTGCTCTACGACTTCGGGACCTACGAGCAGCGCCTGTTCCAGGTGATGCAGTTCGTCGACGGCGTCACGGTGGCGGACCTGGTGGGCGAGTTCGGCCCGCTGCCCCAGGGGTGGGCCGCGGCCATCGCCGCGCAGACCGCCGCGGTGCTCGCGGCGGCGCACGAGCAGGGCATCTGCCACCGGGACCTCAAGCCCACCAACCTGATGCTGGCCCCGGACGGCGCGGTCAAGGTGCTGGACTTCGGGCTGGCGCTGTTGCGGGAGAGCGACGTCGCGCCGTTCAGCCGGGCCGGCCAGATCCTCGGCACGCCGAGCTACATGGCGCCCGAGCAGATCCAGCGCGGGATCGCCGAGCCGCGCAGCGACCTGTACGCGCTGGGGTGCGTGCTGCACGAGATGCTGACGGGCGAGCAGCTCTTCACCGGGCCGACGGCGTACGCGGTGTTCGACAAGCACGTCCGGGAGACGCCACCGCGGGTGGCGGGCGCGCTGGACCCGGTGGTGCAGCGGTTGCTGGCCAAGGACCCCGGCGGGCGGCCCGCCACGGCGGTCGAGGTTTTCGGGGACCTGCAGGGGTTCGCGCAGGACCCCCCGCCGCTGCCCGGTTTCGTGCGGGGCGGGTCGACGGGGGCGATGTACGCGAGCGTGCAGCTCAGGCCGGGATCCGGTTCACCTCGTGGTCACCGGTCGCCCACAGGTGCTGCACCGCGTAGGAACGCCACGGCCGCCACGCCTCCGAACGCCTGAGCAGGGCCGCGGGCGTCGTCGGCAGGCCCAGGCCCTCGGCGGCCAGGCGGATGCCCAGGTCGGTCGGCAGGAACGAGTCCGGGTCGCCCAGGGCGCGCATCAGGATCGTCTCCACCGTCCACGGGCCGAACCCGGGCAGCGCCAGCAGCTGCGCCCGCGTCCGCTCCCGGTCCGCGCCGGGCGAGAGGTCCACACCGGACTGCAGCGCGTCGAGCAGCGCGGCCATCGTCCGGCGGCGCGACTTGGGCACCGCGAGCTGGTCCGGGTCGAACTCCAGCGGGAACAGCACGAGGTCGCCGACCGGCGTCCCGTGGGCCGCCGCCAGACGCGCGGCGTGCGTGCGCGCCGCCTTCGTCGACACCTGCTGGCCCAGCACCGCGCGGACGGCGAACTCCGCGCCGTCGACCGTGCGCGGCACACGGCGTCCGGGTGCGGCGGCCACCAGAGGGGCCAGCACGGGGTCCTCCGCCAGATCGGAGTCGACCTCCTCCGGGTCCGCGTCGAGGTCGAGCAGGAACCGGCAGAGACCGAAGGCACTCTCCACATCGCGCGCGTCCGTCAACTCCACAGTGCACGCGACGTGGTCGGGCATCGGCCGCAAAGACGCGATGCCGCAACCGAAAGGCAACCGCAGGGTGCGGCGGTAGACGCCGTCGCGCCACTCCTCCACACCGGGCACCGCGGTGGCGATGAGGTGGCCGAACAGGTTGTCGGGGAACAAAGGTGCTTGAAACGGCAACCTTTTCGAGAACGTTTCCAGCTGCACAACACCCGAGCATGCCCTGTTTCCCGGTCGCACGCTGGCGGGAAGCGGACCTCACATTGGACGGGGCCAACCGGGTGACCTGCTTCGCGGCGCGAAAATCCGTGGCTAGTCTGACCGGTGCGCCGTTGCAACGAGAACAGGTTTCAGCAGGGAAGGGCGGCGTCGCGTGCGATGAGAGCGGCTTGGACGCGGTTGTCGCACCGCAGCTTCGTCAGCAGTCGGCTGACGTGGGCCTTGATGGCCCCCTCCGAGAGGTACATGAGCCGAGCGATGCGCGCGTTCGCCATGCCCTGTGCCAGGTACACCAGCACTTCCTGCTCCCGCCGGGTGAGCAGGCCGATGCGGTTGCGCGCGGCGTCACGGCGTTCCGAGTCGGCGCCGGTGAAGTGGTCGACCAGCGCGCGCGTCGCGGACGGCGAGAGCATCGCCTCCCCCGCGGCCACCGCGCGCACCGCGCCGACCAGCGCGTCCGGTTCGGAGTTCTTGAACAGGAATCCCGCCGCACCGGCCCGCAGCGCGGGGAAGAGCACCTCCTCGGTGTGCTGCGTGCACAGCACGACCACCTCCGTGCCGGGCACGTGCCGGCGGATCATCCGCACGGCCGCGAGGCCCTCCATGCCGGGCATCGCCGCGTCCATCAGCAGCACCTGCGGGCGCTGCCGGCGCGCGAGCTCGAGGGCGCCGCTGCCGTCGCCCGCCTCGCCGACGACCGCGACGCCGCCGGACCGCTCCAGCACTCCGCGGACTCCCGCGCGGACCAGGACCTCGTCGTCGGCGATGCCGACGGTGATCGTGCGCGGCTTGTCCACCAGCTGCAGACCCCCGGTCGCCCACGAGGTGCTCGGTGTCAACGTCATGCGTGCTCCCTGTCAGACCGGACCAGTCACCAGTTTGTTCCCGAACGAGGACCGCGGGAAGGCAGGCATAACGACGAGGTCGCGCACCGTCTCGCGCACATCGGGGCGTAACGGGTCGCACCACCCGGCACACCGCCGGCGACCAGCGCGTTCGCCGGGCCGAGACGTGAACGCCCTGCCGTTACGGCTGGAGGAGAAGGACTCATGACCAGCACCGGACGTTGCGCGCTGTGCGCCGGCGAGCTGCCTGAATCCGAGCAGCGCAGGTCGTACTGCTCCAACGCGTGCCGGCAACGCGCCTACCGCCGCCGCGCGACCGTTCCCGCGCCCGCCACCAGGCAGAACCTGCGCGTGCTGTCGAACCTGCCCGCGGCGCGCGACACGTTCGTCGGCCGGCAGCAGGAGCTGTCGAAGCTCGACCAGCTGCTGCGCCGGCACCGGCTCGTCACGCTGGTCGGCGGTGCGGGGGCGGGCAAGACGCGGCTCGCGCTCGAGACGGCGGGCCGGTTGCGGCGCGGGCGCACGGACCGGGTGCTGCTCGTCGAGCTCGGCGAGGTCACCGACGCCCGGGAGGTGCTGCCGGTGCTGGCCCAGGCCCTCGGCGTGCTCGCGCAGCCCGACGAACCGTTGCGCGACACCGTGGTCGAGACGCTGGTCAACATGAGGGTCGTCGTGGTGCTCGACAACTGCGAGCACCTCCTCGACACGTGCGCCGAGCTCGCCGACATGCTGCTGAACCGCTGCCCCGGTGTGCGGGTGCTCGCGACCTCCCGCGAGGCCCTGTGGATCACCGGCGAGGTCAGCTTCCACGTCGAGGGGCTGGCCGTGCCCTCGACGGACCGCGACCTGGTCACGACGGCGGCGCCGCGGTCGGAGGCCGTGAAGCTCTTCGTGGAACGGGCCCGCGAGCGCAAGCCCGACTTCCGGCTGACACCCGAGAACACCGCCGCGGTCGCGCTGCTGTGCGCGCGGCTGGAGGGCATGCCCCTCGCGATCGAACTGGCGGCGCGCTGGGTGCAACTGCTGCCGGTGGCGGACATCTGCGACCGCATGGACGAGCCGCTGGAGCTGCTGACGCTGGGCTGCCGCAAGTCGCCGGCACGCCAGCGGTCGCTGCGCGAGGCGATCGACTGGAGCTACCGGCTGCTGGCGCCGGACGAGCAGTTCGCGCTGCGCCGGCTCTCGGTGTTCGACGGCGGCTTCGACCTGGCCGCGGCGACGGAGGTCTGCTCGTCGGAGCGGTCGGCGGAACCCGTTCTCGACGTCCTCTCGCGGCTGCAGGCCAAGTCGTTGCTCACGGCGGTCGACGGCGCGACCCGGTTCCGGCAGCTCGAGTCGATCCGGGTGCACGCCAGGGAGAAGCTGATCGCGGCCGGCGAGCTCGACATCGCCTACGAGGCGCTGGCCCGCTGGTTCACCGACCTCTCGGACGTGCTGCTCACGGCGCCGCTGTCGGTGCCGGCCGACGTCCAGCACCGGCTCGACCACCACGTCGACAGCCTGCTCGGCACCGTCGAGTGGGCGGCCGACCGCGCCGACGAGCGGCTGCTGCTGCTCACCACGGCGCTGGCGGACTGCGCGGCCCGCAGCGGACGGCTCGGGCAGGCGCGGGTGATGCTGCGCGACGCGTTGCGGCGACCGTCCACTCGCGACGACCACCGCTGCGTGGCGCTGAACCACGCCGCCCGGTTCGCCGCCGAGCAGGGTGACCACGCCGAGGCCGCCGAGCTGTCCGCCGAGGCGTCCCGGCTGGTCCGCGCGCTCGGGCAGCCGGCCCTGCTGATGAGCTCCCGCAGCACGCTGGCGGCGGTGCAGCGGTCCTCGGGCGAGTGGGAGGCGTCGGCCGAGAACAACACCGAGTGCCTGCGGGTCGCCGAACTGCTGGGGGAGCCGCTGGCGCGGGCGAAGTGCCTGGTGGACCTCGCGCGCACGTCCCTTTCGCTCGGCAAGCACGAACGCGCCGAGAAGGACGTCATGAAGGCGTTGCCCCTCTCGCGTGCGTCGGGCATGCCCGCACGGATCGCGTCGGCCCTCGCCACGCGTGGTGCGGTGGCGTTGGTGCAGAGCGAGCTGGACGAGGCCGAGCACGCTTTCCAGGAGGCGTTGCGGATGGACGGGATGAACCCGCTGACCGCCCCGGACGCCTTGGAGGGCCTGGCCGTCGTGGCGTTGACGCGCGGGCAGGCGGAACGCGCGCTGCGGCTCGAGGCGACCGGGCGTGCGCTCAGACGCTCGGTGGGGGTCGTGCCGGACCCGTTCTGGGCGGAGAAGGTCGCCGGGGCGATGCGCACGGCACGCCTGATGGTGCCCGTCGCGCGCGCGGAAGCCGCTGCCACACCGCTGACCGCCGCGGAGACCGAGGCGTTCATCCAGGACGACGTGTGGCTCGACCGCACGGCCGGTGAGGCGCTGGACGACCACGAACGACGGGTGATCGCACTGCTCGCGTCCGGCCTGACGAACCAGCAGATCGCGAACCGCCTGAACGTTTCCGTTCGCACGGTCGCGGCGCGGTTGCAGCGACTGCGGGACAAGCTGGGGTTGCGCAGCCGCGAGGACATCGCGGCCTGGGGTGCCGAGCGCGCAATAGGCTGATTGCATTTTGCAGCGACATCTTTGGCACGGAACGACATTCGCGGTTTCCGATACCGGTTTCGGACTACTCCATTCGAGTGACGGCAGAGGTCTAGACCTTGACCTTCAAGTGGTCTAAACCACAAGGTTCCGTTAACCCCCTGCGACTAGGAGTCCGATGTCCAAGTTCCGATGGCATCTAGCTGCACTCTTCGCGGCGGTCGCCGCGATGGTCCTCGGCATCGTCGTCGTGCCCGCCGCGAGCGGTGCCGGCGGCGTGTCCGCCACGTTCTCCAAGGGTTCGGACTGGGGAACGGGGTTCGAGGGCAAGTACACGATCACCAACAACGGCACGACGGCCCTGACGTCGTGGACCGTCGAGTTCACGCTCCCCGCCAACCACCGCGTGACTTCGCTGTGGGACGGCTCGTACACCACGAGCGGTCAGAACGTCACCGTCAAGAACACCTGGAACGGCAGCGTCGGTGTCGGCGCCTCGGTGAGCTTCGGCTTCAACGGCGCGTACACCGGCACGTTCGGCGCGCCGGCCAACTGCAAGCTCAACGGCGCGTCGTGCGAGGCGGGCGGGACCAACCCGACCACCACGACCACGACGTCGACCACCACCTCGACCACTACCACCACCACGACGACGACCACGACGACCGGCAACCCGCCGCCGGCCGGGAAGATCAACCTCGGCTACTTCGCGGAGTGGGGCGTCTACCCGGCTCGCAACTACCAGGTGAAGAACATCGACACCTCGGGTTCGGCGAGCAAGCTGACGCACATCAACTACTCCTTCGGCAACGTGACCAACGGTCAGTGCACGATCGGTGAGTCGTACCCGGCGCTCGAGAAGGCCATGACGGCCGCCGAGAGCGTGGACGGCGTCGCCGACACGTGGGACCAGCCGGTGCGCGGCAACTTCAACCAGCTGCTCAAGCTGAAGAAGAAGTACCCGCACATCAAGGTCCTGTACTCGTTCGGTGGCTGGACCTGGTCCGGCGGCTTCGGCCAGGCCGCGCAGAACCCGGCGGCGTTCGCCGAGTCCTGCTACAAGCTGCTCGAGGACCCGCGCTGGGCGAACCTCTTCGACGGCATCGACATCGACTGGGAGTACCCGAACGCCTGCGGTCTCTCGTGCGACACGAGCGGCCCGGCCGCCTACAAGAACCTGATGCAGGCGCTGCGCGCCCGCTTCGGCCAGAACTACCTCGTCACCTCGGCGATCACCGCCGACGGCTCGAACGGCGGCAAGATCGACGCCGCCGACTACGGCCCCGCGGCGCAGTACCTCGACTGGTACAACGTCATGACGTACGACTACTTCGGTGCGTGGGCGGCGCAGGGCCCGACGGCTCCGCACTCCCCGCTCACGTCGTACAGCGGCATCCCGACCGCCGGCTTCAACAGCGAGGCCGCGATCTCGAAGCTGCGCAGCAAGGGCGTTCCCGCCAGCAAGCTCCTGCTCGGCATCGGCTTCTACGGCCGCGGCTGGCAGGGCGTGACCCAGGCGGCGCCCGGCGGCACCGCGACCGGCCCGGCTCCCGGCACGTTCGAGCAGGGCATCGAGGACTACAAGGTCCTCAAGACGAAGTGCCCCGCCACGGGCACGATCGCCGGTACGGCCTACGCGTTCTGCAACGGCCAGTGGTGGAGCTACGACACCCCGCAGACGATCACCAGCAAGATCCAGTGGGCCCGCAGCCAGGGTCTCGGTGGAGCGTTCTTCTGGGAGCTCACGGGTGACACCGCGAACGGAGAGCTGATCACCGCGATGAAGAACGCCCTCGGGTAGTTCTTCGACAACGCCGGGAGGGGAGCTGGTCAGCCCAGCTCCCCTTTCGTGTGCCCGGAATCAGCAGAAGACCGCCGACAGCAGCTTGTCGAAGGCGTCACCGGGGTCGCCCGGGACCGGCGCGCTGGTGGCGTTGAGCTCCAGCCGCTTCTTCGTGTCCGGCGTCGTCAGCAGCTGCGACGAGTAGCCGGGGATGCCACCGCCGTGGCCCCACACCTTGGTGCCGCACGGCAACGTCTCGACCTGCAGGCCCAGGCCGTACCCCGGGCTCACGGCCGTGGTCCTGCTCAGTTCCGCCTGCTGCGCGGGCGCGAGCAGCTTCCCGCTCACCAGCGCTGTGACGAACGTGTCCAGGTCCTGCGTCGTCGAGATCATCTCGCCGGCCGCCCAGGCGATCGACGGGTTCAGGCGGGTGATCTCGGACGGCTGCCCGCCGACGGTCCAGTAGGCGCGGGCGTGCGGACCCCTGATGTCGAGCCCGGTCCCGGGGACCTCGGTGTCCTTCAGCCGCAACGGCTTCAGGATCCGCTGCTCGACGGACGTCGCGTAGGGCTTGCCGGTCAGCTCCTCGACCAGCAGGCCCGCGACGACGTAGTTGGTGTTGGAGTAGCTCCACTTCGTGCCGGGCTCGAAGTCGAGCGGCTTGCTCGTGGACAGCGCGAGCAGCTCCCGCGGCGTCCAGGTCCGGTAGCGGATCCGGTCGAACTCGTCCGGGTTGCCGGGCAGGTCGTCGGTGTAGTTGTGGAGCCCGCTCGTGTGCTGCAGCACCTGGCGGACGGTGATGCGACCGTCGACCAGGTCCGGCAGGTACCGGGCGACGGGCGCGTCCAGGTCGACCCGGCCCTCGCCGCTGAGCTGCAGCAGCACGGTCGAGACGAACGTCTTGGTGATGCTGCCGACGCGGAACCGGCCGTCGAGCGGCACCGGCCGGTGGCCGTCGAGCTCCGCCCTGCCGGACCGGGCGGCGAAGCGCTGCCGCCCGTCCGTCACGCGGGCCTGCACGCCGAGCGCTCCCCCGCTCCGCGTGACCTGGTCGAGAGCCTGCTGCACGCCCGCGCCGCCGGCGCCCGCCGGGTCGGCCGTGGCGACGCCCGCGGTGGTCAGTGCCAGCAGGCTCGTCGCGGTCACTGTTGCTACCAGTCGAATCCCCATGCGTCCCACCTTGGCGAGGCGCACGGGAGCGCCGCGTCCCCCTCCAGCAGCACCGCATCCCGGAGTTCTCCCCGAGGCAGGACGCATCCGGCGGGCCGCGGGTTCGGGGACGTCCCCTGCTCCGTTCAGCAGAAGATCTCCTCGATCACCTTCAGGTAGGCCTGCGTCGGGTCACCGGTGCCGGTGCTCGCCGTCGCGGAGAACTCCGCTCGGGTCCGCAGGTCCGGGCTCGCGTAGGCGAAGCTCGCGAAGCCGGGGACGTTGCCGGTGTGGCCGATGATGGTCGCGCCGCACGGGGCCCGGTCCACGAACACGCCGAGGCCGTAGCCGGGGCTCACGGCCGTGGTCCGGGTGAGCTCCCGCTGCTGCTCGGGCTTCAGCAGGCCGCCGCCGAGGAACGCGGTGTAGAAGGTGTCGAGGTCCCTGGTGGTCGAGATGACGTCGCCGGCCGCCCAGAACACGCTGGTGTGCCAGCGGGTCGTGTCGATCGGCCTGCCGTCGACCAGGCCGTACGAGTGGGCGTGCGGCCCGCGGACGTCCAGGTCGTCGCCGGGGAACGTCGTGTCGCCGAGCCGCAGCGGCTTCAGGACCCGCTGGGCGACGACGTCGGCGTAGTCGCGGCCGGTCACCTCCTCGACGAGCAGGCCGAGGAGCACGTACCCGGTGTTGTTGTACTCCCACCTCGTGCCCGGCTCCGACCGGAGCGGCTGACCGGTGGACAGCGCGACCAGCTCCTGCGGCGCCCAGCGCCGGTACCGGATCGGCTCGAAGCCCTGCGGGTCGAACGCCAGCGCGTCCGTGTGGCTGACCAGGCCGCTCGTGTGCTGGAGCAGCTGCCGGACGGTGATGCGGCGGTCGACCAGGCCGGGCAGGTACCGGTCGACCGGTGCGTCCAGCTCGACCACGCCCTCGCCGGCGAGCTGCAGCACGACGGCCGAGGTGAACGACTTGGTGATGCTGCCCGCGCGGAACCTCCCGTTCACCGGCACCGGGCGCGGGTCGCCCCGCTCGGCGGTGCCGGACCGCGCGGTGAAGCGGTCCCGGCCGTCGGTGACGCGCAGCTGCACGCCCTGCGCGGCGGTGCGGTTGAGGTCGTCCAGGCCCTGCTGGACGACCTCGCGGTCGATCCGGTGCTCCTGCGCGACGGCGGTGCCGGTGAAGAGCAGCGTGAATGCGGCGGTGGTGGCCAGTAGGCGTGTCCCCATGACCCCCCAACGCGTCAATACGGGCGTTTTGCTGCTTTCATGGCCGAAACGAGCATGGGCCGCACTTTCGGCCAGTGCACGTCCCGCTGGCACGAGAACGGCGGCACGAACCCGCCGCACCGGCCGGACTGCGCGCCGATCTCCCACACGAAGCTCGGCACGCCCAGGTCGTCGTACACCCAGTCGTCCGTGGCGCCGGAGGCGTTGTAGAGCAGTTCGCCGGGCTGGCCCGCGGTGAACCCGCCGAGCGCGGCCATGTCCTGGGCGATCCTGCGCAGCGCGGCGTCGTTGCCGGTCTTCTGCGTGCTCCAGCCCCACGGGAAGAGCACGTAGTCGCCGTAGCTGTGCATGGAGACCACCGCGCCGGTGGTGTCCGGTGCGGCGGCCGCGGTGTCGCCGGGTGCGCGGGTGTCGCGGTAGAGCTTGCGCCACAACGACTCCAGCGCGCGCACCTCGACCTCGGAGTCGGCGCGCGTGCCCTGGTAGGTCTCGCTGCACCTGTTCTGCGACGAGCCGGCCTCGCCCCAGTGCGAGCCGGCGTTGCGGTTGAGGTCGACGCCGCGCGGGCCGCTGGAGCAGAAGCCGTTGGCGTTCTTGCGGTGCAGGACCGGGACGTCGCCGCCGGACTCGACGATCTCGACGCCGTCGGGGTTCGCGATCGGCACCACCCAGACCTCCAGCTCGCCGAGCAGCGCGGTGAGCTCGGAGCCGACCAGGTCGTCGACGAACCGCCACGCCAGGTCGCCGGTGGTGATCTCGCGGGCGTGCAGCTGGCCCATGACGAACAGGCGCGGTTTCGGCGCGGTGGGCGTCAGGGCGCAGTCGCCGGGCCTCTTCCTGGTGATGCAGACGGCTTTCAGGTCGTACCCGCCCTTGCCCTGGGTCTTGCGCCAGGAGTCGCCGTAGTCGACGACGGTCGCGAGGTCCGGGTGGACCGCGGCGGTCTGGTCGAGGTGCGCGAGGTGCGCGGTGACGGTCCGGTAGCCGCCGTAGTAGGTCGCGTCGCCGAGCGAGCGCGGGGTCCACTGCGCCGGAGGCCGCACCGTCTCGACCGACGAGCTGAACCCGTCGGCGCCGAGCGCGTCGGCGGTGTGCGCGTCGCCGACGACGAACAGGTCCTCGCCGTCGCGCCGTTCGAGCACGTCGTAGCCCAGGCCCAGCAACCGCTGGGCGGACTCGCCCTTCGGCGCGGGCACGCGCAGCACGTACGTCGCTTGTGGACCGCCGGCCGGCGCCGGAGCGGGGCCGAGGAGGAGGGCGAGGCAGGCGAACAGGGCGAGAGCAGACCGCATGATCACCGATGATCGGCCGTTCGGCCCAACGGCGCCACCCCGTTCGACCGACCGGATGATTACCGTCCGGTGCTTGGGACGGCGAAACCGGCCACTTGGCGCGCTGTGACGAAAATCAATATGATCTCCTCCAGCAGCGGTTATTGAGCGACGAGCCGAAACCGACTTGACGAACTGCGAGGTCCACACCCCCACCACACGCGGGAAGAAACGGGAGAGCGAGCCATGGACCACCTCTACGACGACGGTGCCGCCGAGATCTCCTTCCCGTGGCGGGGCTCGCTCACGGACGACGACGAGGGCCTGGAGCCCACCATCGTGCGCAGCATGGACTGACGAAACGCGCGCTCACGACGCGGAGTCGGTCCGGAGGCGGTGGGCCAGCGCCGTGTGGCGGCGGCCCGCCCCGACCGTGCGGACGGCCTGGCCGATGGCGCGTTTGCTGCCCACCAGCACGACGAGCTTCTTCGCGCGCGTGACGGCGGTGTAGAGCAGGTTGCGCTGCAACATCATCCACGCGCTGGTCGTGATGGGGATGACCACGCACGGGTACTCGCTGCCCTGCGAGCGGTGGATGGTCATCGCGTACGCGTGGCTGAGCTCGTCCAGCTCGGAGAACTCGTAGTCGACCTCTTCGTCCTCGTCCGTGCGGATCGTGAGCTTCTGCTCGACGGTGTCGAGCGCGATGACGACGCCGAGGGTGCCGTTGAAGACGCCGTTGCGGCCCTTGTCGTAGTTGTTGCGGATCTGGGTGACCTTGTCGCCGAGCTTGAACACCCTGCCGCCGAAGCGCTTCTCGGGCAGGTCGTCCCGCGACGGCGTCAGCGCCTCCTGGAGCACGGTGTTGAGCGCTCCGGCACCGGCCGGGCCGCGGTGCATGGGAGCGAGGACCTGGATGTCCTTGCGCGGGTCGAGCCGGAACTTGCGCGGGATGCGGTTTGCGACCACGTCGACCGTCGTGGTCGCCGCGTCCTCGGCCTCGTCCGCGCTGAACAGGAAGAAGTCCGGCAGGCCTTGCACGATCGGGTAGTCGCCGCTGTTGATGCGGTGGGCGTTCGTGACGACGCCGGACTCCTGGGCCTGGCGGAAGATGTGCGTGAGCCGGACGTTCGGGATCGGGCTGCCCTGCGCGAGCACGTCCCGCAGCACCTCGCCCGCGCCGACGGACGGCAGCTGGTCGACGTCGCCGACGAGCAACAGGTGCGCGCCGGGCGGGACGGCCTTCACGAGCTTGTTGGCCAGCAGCAGGTCGAGCATCGAGGCCTCGTCGACGACCACCAGGTCGGCGTCGAGCGGGTGGTCGCGGTCGTACGCCGCGTCGCCGCCGGGCTTGAGCTCCAGCAGGCGGTGCACGGTGCGGGCCTCGTGGCCGGTCAGCTCGGTGAGGCGCTTCGCGGCCCGGCCGGTGGGCGCGGCGAGGACGATCTTGGCGCGCTTGGCCTGCGCGAGCCGGACGATCGAGCGCACGGTGAAGCTCTTGCCGCAGCCCGGCCCGCCGGTCAGCACCGCGACCTTCTGCGTGAGCGCGAGCTTGACCGCGGCTTCCTGGTGCGCTTCGAGGTCGGTGCCGAGCCAGGCCAGCGCCTTGGTCCAGTCGACGGTCTGGAAGCTCGGCATGCGGTCGGTGTCGTGGCGCAGCAGGCGCTTGAGCTGGGCGGCCATCGAGATCTCGGCGCGGTGGAACGGAACGAGGTAGATGGCGATCTCGTCGTCCGGCAGCTCCTCGCGGACGACGCCCTCCTCCCCGACGAGCTCGGCGAGGCAGTCGATGACGAGGCCCGCGTCGACCTGGAGGATCTTGACGGCCTCCGCGATGAGGGCCTGTTCCGGCAGGTAGCAGTTGCCGTCGCCGGTGGCCTCCGACAGCGTGAACTGCAGGCCGGCCTTCACCCGCTGCGGGCTGTCGTGCGGGATGCCGACGGCCTTCGCGATCACGTCGGCGGTCTTGAAGCCGATCCCCCAGACGTCGCTCGCGAGCCGGTACGGCTCCTCCTTCACGACGTCGATGGCCTTGTCCGTGTACTGCTTGTAGATCCGGACGGCGAGGCTCGTGGAGACGCCGACGCCCTGCAGGAAGACCATGACCTCCTTGATGGCCTTCTGCTCCTCCCAGGCGTCCGCGATGAGCTTGGTGCGCTTGGGGCCGAGCTTCGGCACCTCGACGAGCCGTTCGGGGCTGTGCTCGATCACGTCGAGGGCCTGCACGCCGAAGTGGGTGACGATCTTGTCCGCCAGCACCGGACCGATGCCCTTGATGAGGCCGGAGCCGAGGTAGCGGCGGATGCCCTGGATCGTCGCGGGCAGGATCGTCGTGTAGTCGTCGACGTGGAACTGCTTGCCGTACTGCGGGTGCGAGCCCCAGTGGCCGCGCATGCGGATCGACTCGCCGGGCTGCGCGCCGAGCAGCGCCCCGACCACCGTGACCAGGTCACCCCTGCCCGTGTCGACCTTCGCGACGGTGTAGCCGTTGTCCTCGTTGGCGTAGGTGATCCTCTCCAGGACCGCTTCGAGGACGTTCATACCGCGAACCTACCCGCATCTTCTGCACACGATCTTCACAACTCGTCCCGGCGTCCTCCACGTCCTGCCCATAAAGTCGCCGCCATGACGGGTCAGCGCCGGGTCCTCGTGGTCGAGGACGACATCACGATCGCCGAGTCCGTGGCCGCGCGGCTGCGGGCCGAGGGGTTCGTGGTGGCGGTGGCCCACGACGGGCCGTCGGGGGTCGCCCAGGCGGCGTCGTTCGCGCCCGACCTGGTGGTGCTGGACGTGATGCTGCCGGGGTTCGACGGCCTCGAGGTGTGCCGGCGGATCCAGGCGTCGCGGTCGGTGCCGGTGCTGATGCTGACCGCGCGGGGGGACGAGACCGACCTGCTGGTCGGGCTCGCCGTGGGGGCCGACGACTACCTGACGAAGCCGTTCTCGATGCGCGAGCTGGCCGCACGGGTGCACGTGCTGCTGCGCCGCGTCTCGCGGGCGGTGTCGTCGCGGTCGCTGGAGCTCGGCGACCTGGTGATCGACCTGGCCGCGCGCCGCGTGCGCAGGGCCGGCGTCGAGGCGCACCTGACGCCGACGGAGTACGACCTGCTGGTGTTCCTCGCGGAACGCCCCTCCGCCGTGCAGGCACGGGAGCGCCTGCTGGCGGAGGCCTGCGGGTGGCACGAGGGGGCGTCGTCGCGGACGGTCGACAGCCACGTGAAGGCCCTGCGGCGCAAGCTCGGGGCCGACCTGATCCGGACCGTGCACGGCGTGGGGTACGCGCTGGAGGTGCCCCGGTGACGAGGGAGGTGCCGGTGGTGAAGCGCGTGCTGGACCTGCTCGACCTGCTGCCGCGTCCGCTGGACTCGGTGCGGTCGATCAAGCTCAAGCTGGGCATCGTGATCGTGGTGTCGGGGTGCGTGTCGTTCGCGTACTTCCGCTACTCGACGGGCTGGCTGCCGCCGCGCACGACGTTGATGGCCCTGGTCCTGGGGCTGCTGACCTCGCAGCTGCTCGCGCACGGCATGACCTCGCCGCTGCGGCAGATGACGGCCGCGGCCCGCTCGATGGCCTCCGGCGACTACTCGCGCTCGGTGCGGGCGACGTCGTCGGACGAGGTGGGCCAGCTCGCCGAGGCCTTCACGGTGATGGCGGCCGACCTGGCCGCCGCCGACCAGCAGCGCCGTGAGCTGATCGCGAACGTGTCGCACGAGCTGCGCACCCCGATCTCGGCGTTGCAGGCCGTGCTGGAGAACGTGGTGGACGGGGTGGCCACTGCCGACGCCGCGACCATGAAGACCGCGCTGGCCCAGACCGAGCGGCTCGGGCGGCTCGTGACCGAGCTGCTGGACCTGTCGAAGATCGACGCCGGGGTCCTGTCGCTCAACCGCGAGACGCTGTCGGTGTCGTCGCTGGTCGCCGACGTGGTGGCCGAGGCAGCGGTGGCGGCTCCCGCGGCCACGTTCTCGATCGACGTCGCCGGGGACCTCGCGGTCCTCGCCGACGGGGAGCGCCTCCACCAGGTGCTGGTGAACCTGGTGGACAACGCCGCCCGGCACGGACCCACCGGGGGGAAGGTGTCCGTGACCGGGTTCTCCTCCGGCACGTCGGTGGTGCTGGAGGTCCGCGACGAGGGTCCGGGCATCGCCCTGGCCGACCGCTCGCGGATCTTCGAGAGGTTCACCCGCGGGGAGAGGGCGGGCGGCGGCGGGACCGGACTCGGTCTCGCCATCGCCCGGTGGGTGGTGGACCTGCACGGCGGCACGATCGCCGTGGTGGACCCCGGCTCGTGCATCCGGGTGACCCTGCCCCGCTTCTAGCTGACTTTTCACGGATCTCGGTTCGCACCGGCCCGGCCGGTGCGACGGTGACGCGCGCCCGTTTCCGGGCTTGGGAGAGATGACATGACTGACTCTGGGACTGGTTCGGCTCCGGACTCCCCTCGGGGGAAGGCGGGACGGCGGAAGTACCGGCCGGTGCGCAGGGCCGGGGACCGGCCGGTGGCGGGTGGGGGGAACTCGCCGGGGGGCGAGCCGTCGCGGGAGGCGGTGGAGACGGGTCCGGGCGTGAAGCCGGCGGCGGACACGGGTCCGGGCGTGAAGCCGGTGGCGGACACGGGTCCGGGCGTGAAGCCCGCGGCGGACACGGGTCCAAGCGTGAAGCCCGCGGCGGACACGGGTCCAAGCGTGAAGCCCGCGGCGGACACGGGTCCAAGCGTGAAGCCCGCGGCGGAGAAGGCAGCGGGCAAGGGCGCGCAGGAGGCCGTGGAGAACGCGGCCGACGAGGCGGCGCGGGAGGCGGCGGACAAGGCCGCAGGCGTGAAGCCGGCTGTGAGCGCAGGCTCGCGCAGGGGTACCCCCGAACCGGGAACCCCTGCGACTCAACCTGCTCAGCAGGTCCGACAAGATCCGTCGGCCGACGAGCCGCAGCGGAAGCCCGCCTCGAAGGCGGAGCCCGCCGCCACCCTCCCCCAGCCGTCGCCGTGGCAGGGCCCCGCCCGCCACCCCGGCCCGGCGGTGGTCGTGACCGCCCCCGGCGTCCCCTTCATGCCCTGGTGGAAGCCGCCCACGACCGGCGCCCCCGCCCAGGTCCTGGTGGTGGGGCTGGTCGCGGGTCTCGCCGGCGCGTTCCTCGTCCCGCCGGCCAACGGCATCGGGTGGTTCCTGGCTGGTCTGTGCGCGGTCGGCGCCGTCCTGTTCTTCGCGGGCAGGCCGACGGTCGAGCGGGCGCTCTGGCTCGCGGCGGCGCTCGCGTTCCTCGCCATGGGGTTCCTGCGGGCCGCCGAGTGGGTCTTCCCGCTCAGCGTGCTGGCGTCGATGGTCTGCGGTTCCCTCGCGATGGCGGGCGGGAAGACCGTCAAGGGGCTCGTCTTCGGCGGTGTCGGGCTCGGGCTCGCGGCGCTGCGGTCGATCCCCTGGGTCGCCAAGGGGCTCAGCCGGCGCGGGCCGATCGGGATCCGGCCGTTCGTGTCCGTCGGCGTGGCCGGGGTGCTGCTGGTGGTCTTCGGGTCGTTGCTCGCGGGAGCGGACAAGGGGTTCAACGACTTCCTCGAGGGGCTCGTGCCCGATCTCGAGGTCGGCGTGTACGTGCGCATGGGGTTCTTCGGGGTCGTCGCGGCCCTCGGGGCGCTGGGCGCGTGCTACCTCGTGGTGGCGCCGCCCGCGATCAACGAGGACGCCGAGGCGAAGCCGGGGACGTTGCGGCTCAAGGACTACGGGTTGCCGGTCGGGGTGCTCGTGGTGCTGTTCACCGGGTTCGTGGGCACGCAGCTCGCGGTTCTGTTCGGTGGTGAGGCCTACGTGATGAAGACGGCGGGCGTCACGTTCGCCGAGTACGCGCGGTCCGGCTTCTGGCAGCTGCTGTGGGTGACGATCCTGACGCTCGGCGTCATCGCGGGCGTGGCGCGGTTCGCGGTCAAGAAGACCGCGCGGGAACAGTTGTGGCTTCGGGTTCTTCTCGGTTCACTGGCCGTTCTCACGCTCGTCATCGTCGCGAGTGCCTTGAGCCGCATGTGGTTCTACCAGCAGGCGTACGGGTGGACGGTGCTGCGGCTGCTCGTCGCGTCGTGCGAGGTGTGGCTGGCCGTCGTCTACGTGATGGTCATCGCGGGCGGAATCACGTTGCGCGCCAACTGGTTGCCCAAGGCGATCGTCGCAACCGGGACCGCGGCCTTCCTCGCCGTGGTGGTGATGAACCCCGAACGGGTGGTCGCCGACTACAACGTGTCGCGGTTCGAGGCCACGCAGAAGATCGACGTGGAGTACCTCTCGGGGCTGTCGGAGGACGCGGCGCCCGCGCTCGTCCGGTTGCCGGAGCCGCAACGCTCGTGTGCCTTGCGGTGGTTGAAGGATCGCTACTTCGAACAGGACTGGCGGGAGTTCAACCTGGCGCGGTACAACGCCCGGAAATCACTCGAAAGTGTTGCGGTGACTGAGGTCACCTGTGAGTCGTCGTACTCGGCGGAGCGGTAGTCCGTTAAGCGCAGGTAAAGTAGCAGGTCTGCAAGTTTGCCGAGAGGGTGAGAAGTGACGCTCCAGTGACCATTGCGGCCGAACCCGTTGTCCTTCGATCGATGTTCACGGCAGGCGAGGCGCCCACCCCGCGCACGCTCCTGGACATCCTGCGCACGAGTGCCGACCGGCACCCGGAAGCGCTGGCCGTCGACGACGGCACCACCGCGCTGAGTTACCGCGCGTTGCTCGCCGAAGTGCTGGAACTCAAGGAGAAGCTCGCCGCCGACGGTGTCGGGGTCGGCGACCGGGTCGGCATCCGCGTGCCGTCCGGGACCGCCGACCTCTACGTCTCGATCCTCGCGGCGCTCGCCGCCGGCGCGGCCTACGTGCCCGTCGACTTCGAGGACCCCGACGAACGGGCGGAGCTCGTGTTCGGCGAGGCGCAGGTGAGCGCCGTGCTCGGCGAGGGCCGGTCGCTCACGCTGCACGGCACCACGCTCGGCCTCCCCGGCGAACCCGGTCTCGACAACGACGCGTGGATCATCTTCACGTCCGGGTCGACCGGCAGGCCCAAGGGCGTCGCGGTCACCCACCGCAGCGCCGCCGCCTTCGTCGACGCCGAGGCGGGGCTGTTCCTGCGCGACGAGCCGATCGGGCCGGAAGATCGAGTGCTCGCAGGGCTTTCCGTCGCGTTCGACGCCTCCTGCGAGGAGATGTGGCTTGCCTGGCGGCACGGCGCCTGCCTGGTGCCCGCGCCGAGGTCGCTGGTGCGCACCGGGATGGACCTCGGCCCGTGGCTGGTCGAGCAGGAGATCACGGTCGTCTCCACGGTCCCGACGCTGGCCGCGCTGTGGCCGGTCGAGGCGCTGGACGACGTGCGGCTGCTGATCTTCGGCGGCGAGGCCTGCCCGCCGGAGCTCGCCGAACGGCTCGCCGTGCCCGGCCGCGAGGTCTGGAACACCTACGGCCCTACGGAGGCGACCGTCGTCGCCTGCGCCGCGCGGATGACCGGCGAGGGCCCCGTCCGCATCGGCCTGCCGCTCGACGGCTGGGAGCTCGTCGTCGTCGACCCGCGGGGCGAGGTCGTGCCCATGGGCGAGTCCGGCGAGCTGGTCATCGGCGGTGTCGGCCTGGCCCGCTACCTCGACGAGGCCAAGGACGCCGAGAAGTACGCGCCGCTGCCCTCGATGGGCTGGGACCGCGCCTACCGCAGCGGCGACGTGGTCCGCGCCGAGCCGGAGGGCCTCGTCTTCCTCGGCCGCGCGGACGAGCAGATCAAGCTCGGCGGCCGGCGCATCGAGCTGGGCGAGGTCGACGCGGCCCTGCTCGCGCTCGACGGCGTGGCCGGTGCCGCGGCCGCCGTGCGCACGACACGGGGCGGCAACCAGATCCTCGTCGGCTACGTGGTGGCCGACGGCGGGTTCGACCAGGAAGCGGCCGTCGAGCACCTGCGGGCCGAGCTGCCCGCCGCACTCGTCCCGCTGATCGCGGTGGTCGAGACGCTGCCCACCCGCACGTCCGGCAAGGTCGACCGCGCCGCCCTGCCGTGGCCGCTCGAGTCGATGGACACCGCGGGCGTGGTGTTCTCGGGTCTCGAGGGCTGGCTCGCGGAGCAGTGGGCCGCCGTGCTCGGGTCCGGGCCCGCGTCCGAGGACGCGAACTTCTTCTCGTCCGGCGGCAGCTCGCTGTGCGCCGCGCAGCTCGTGTCGATGGTCCGCACGCGGTACCCGAGCACGTCCGTGTCGGACGTCTACCAGAACCCGACGCTGCACGGGCTGGCTCGCCGCCTGGAGTCGTACGGCTCCGCCGCCGAGGTGCACGAGGTCGCGCCGACGCCGCGCTGGACCGGCCTGGTCCAGACGCTGCTGATGATCCCGCTGCTCACCATCGCCGGTGCGCGGTGGGTCGTCGCGCTGACGGCCCTGTCGAACGTGCTGGGCTGGACCTCCGTGTCGTGGTGGTGGGTCGCCGCCGGTGCCGTGGTGTTCCTCAGCCCCGCCGGCCGGCTCGCGATCTCCGCCGGCGGCGCGCGGCTGCTGCTGCGCGGCGTGAGGCCCGGCGAGTACCCGCGCGGCGGCTCGGTGCACCTGCGGCTGTGGACGGCCGAGATGCTGGCGCAGCTGTCGCGCGCCACCGAGCTGTCCGGTTCGTGGGTCACGCACTACGCGCGGGCGCTGGGCGCCAAGATCGGCCCCGGCGTCGACCTGCACTCGTTGCCGCCGGTCACGGGCATGCTGAAGGTCGGGCGCGGCGCCGCCGTCGAACCCGAGGTCGACCTGTCCGGCTGGTGGCTCGACGGCGACCGGCTGCGCATCGGCCGCATCCGGATCGGCGCGGGCGCGACCGTCGGGGCGCGCAGCACGCTGTTCCCCGGCGCCAAGATCGGCAAGAAGGCCGAGGGGGCGCCCGGTTCCGGGGTCGTCGGCTCGGTACCGACCGGGCAGCGCTGGGCGGGCGTCCCGGCGATCCGCGAGGGCAAGTCGGCGCGCTCGTTCCCCTCGCGCCGCCCGGAGCGGTCGCGGTTCTGGAACCTCATGTACGGCGTCTCGTCCGGTCTGCTGGCCGCGCTGCCGCTGCTCGCGGCGGCTCCGGCCGTGCTGTACGTGCTGAGGCGCCCGGTGACGCTCACGAGCGCGCTGTGGGACGTCCCGGTCGCCTCGGTGATCTGGTTCGGCTCCTACGCGCTGCTGGTCCTGGCGTTCGTGCGGGTGCTGGGCATCGGCATGCGCGAGGGCCACCATCCCGTGCACAGCCGCGTGGCGTGGCAGGCGTGGACGACCGAGCGGCTGATGAACAACGCGCGCTCGGCGCTGTTCCCGCTGTACGCGTCGCTGTTCACGCCGGTGTGGCTGCGGCTGCTCGGCATGAAGGTCGGCCGCGGCGTCGAGGCGTCCACAGTGGTCGCGCTGCCGAAGATGACCCGCGTGGGCGACGGCGCGTTCCTGGCCGACGACACGATGGTCGCCTCCTACGAGCTGGGCGGCGGCTGGCTGCGCATCGCCACCGCCCGCGTGGGCAAGCGGGCGTTCCTGGGCAACTCGGGCATGACCGCGCCCGGCCGCACCGTCCCCAAGGGCGGGCTCGTCGGCGTGCTGTCGGCGGCCCCCAAGCGCGCCAAGGCCGGGTCGTCGTACCTGGGCATGCCGCCGATGAAGCTGCCGCGCGCGGCCGAGGTGTCGGACCAGTCGCGCACGTTCGACCCGCCGAAGCACCTGATGTGGGCGCGGGCGCTGGTCGAGCTGTGCCGGTTCGTGCCGGTGATGCTGAACGTGGCCCTGGTCGTGGGCGTGCTGTTCGCGCTGAAGGAGTTCGGGCTCTGGTGGTCCGGCGTCGTGCTGCTGGGCGCGGGCGTCGCCGCGTGCCTGGTGGCGGTGGTCGCCAAGTGGGTGCTGGTGGGCCGGTTCAAGACCCGCGAGTACCCGCTGTGGTCGGCGTTCGTGTGGCGCAACGAGCTGGCGGACACGTTCGTCGAGGTGCTCGCGGTGCCGTGGCTGATCGGGTTCTCCGGCGGCACGCCGATCATGAACGTGTGGCTGCGCTCGCTGGGCGCGTCCGTCGGGCGCGGCGTGTGGTGCGAGTCGTACTGGCTGCCCGAGGCCGACCTGGTGTCGCTCGGCGCCGGCGCGACGGTCAACCGCGGCTGCGTCGTGCAGACGCACCTGTTCCACGACCGCATCCTGCGGATGGACCGGGTGGCGCTGGCCGCCGGTTCCACCCTGGGCCCGCACGGAATCGTGCTGCCGGGCGCGTCCGTCGGTGCCAACACGACCATCGGACCCGCCTCGCTGGTCATGCGCGGAGAGGATGTACCGTCGGGAACCCGTTGGCTGGGCAACCCGATCTCCGCGTGGACATGACCTTCTCCGTACACCATTACGCGCTAGAGCTGGACTACAAGCCGTACTCCGCACGCCTGTCCGGGCGTGCGGTGCTGCAGGCTTCCTGCCCCGCGCCGCTGTCGTCGTTCTCGCTGTCCTTCGGCTCCCTGCGGATCTCGAAGGTGCTCGTCAACGGCAGACCGGCCCGCTACGGGCACGCGGGCGGCGTGCTGAACGTCCGGGCCGCCGTGCGGGGGGCGTTCTCGGTCGAGGTGCGCTACTCGGGCACGCCCCGGCCGATCTCGACGCCGGAGTGGGGCGACCTCGGCTGGGACGAGCTGACGGACGGCTCGATCGTCGCCTCGCAGCCGATCGGCGCGCCGTCGTGGTTCCCGTGCCTCGACGAGCCGTCGTCCAAGGCGTCCTACCACCTGGAGGTGACGGCGCCCTCGCCGTACACCGTGGTGTGCAACGGGGTCCTGGTCGACGGCAAGGTCTCCGGCAGCACCACGCGCTGGACGTACTCGATGGCGTCCCCGATGGCCACCTACCTCGCGACCGTCCAGATCGGGCAGTACGTCGAGGCGTTGCCGGGGATCTGGGCGCCGTCGCGGCTCAAGCGGCTGGTGGCGCACGACTTCGCGCGGCAGAACCAGATGATCTCGCTGTTCTCGTCGCTGTTCGGGCCCTACCCGTTCGCCACCTACTCGGTCGTGGTGACCGACGACGCGCTCGACGTCCCCGTCGAGGCGCAGGGGCTTTCGACGTTCGGCTCGAACCACGTCGACGGCCGCCGCGGGTCCGAACGGCTGGTGGCGCACGAGCTGGCGCACCAGTGGTTCGGCAACTCCGTAGGGCTCGCCGCGTGGGAGCACATCTGGCTCAACGAGGGCTTCGCCTGCTACTCGGAATGGCTGTGGTCCGAGGCCTCCGGCGGCCGGTCGGCGGACGCGTGCGCGGCCGGGGCGCGGGACCTGCTGCGGCGCCTGCCCCAGGACGTCGTGATCGGCCGGCCCGAGCGGGCCGACTGGTTCGACGACCGGGTCTACCAGCGCGGCGCGCTGACGCTGCACACCCTGCGGCGCGAGATGGGCGACGACTCGTTCTTCGCGCTGCTGCGGGAGTGGTGCGCGCGCCACCGGCACGGCGTCGTGACGACCGAGGACTTCCTGGCGCTGGCAGGCCACCGCGACCTGCTCACGCGCTGGCTGTTCAATCCCGAGCTGCCCCGCTAGCCCACTTCCAGACCAGCGGCGGCCGTCCCCCCTTGGGCAGCGCCGCGGCGTGCTCGCTGGTGCGTTCGAGGCCGGGCACGCGGTCCATCGTGCGGCCCAGGTTGGCCGGGTAGGGGCGGTCGCCGGTCAGCGACTCGGTCACGTCGAGCGCCTGCGCCGTCGTGAACTCCGGCCCGAGCAGGCCCGCGGTGAACGCGACGTCGCGCCAGAGCTTGTCCGCGAGCAACGGCTTGCAGTCGGCGACGATCCGGTCGTGGTCGAAGGCCAGCGGCGGCACGGCGCCGATCCTGTTCCACACGGCCACGTCGCCGGTCGGGCGGGCGACCGTGGCCCACAGCGCGATCGACAGCGTCGGGCCGCGCGGGTCGCGCGACGGCTCGTCGAACATGATGAGCTGGCCGGTCGCCGTCACCGACTCCCCGGCCAGCCCGAGCTTGCCCGTGACGGCCCTCGTGGTCGCCTCGCGCAGCCGTTCCCCCTTGCCCAGCAACACGCCGGGCAGCGCCAGTTCGCCCGCGAACGGCTCGTGCGCGCGCGGTGCCACCCCCAGGAGCACCGCGCGCGCGTCAGGGTCGAACCGCAGCGCGATCACGTCCACCGACACCAGCGTCGACTCGATCATGACGTCGATTCTCCCGCACCTCGTAGTCCGCCCTGGACGGGCCCGCCCCCGTGACGAGCACCTCGACGCCCAGCAGTTCTTCCAGGTACGCCAGGGGATCGGGCATGTCCAGCAGCTCCTCGCCCGCCGCGACCCGCAGGCCGCCGGCGTCCAGGTGCGTCACGGCCAGCCCGTCCACGCCGCCGCAGCACCGCACCGAGTAGCGCAGCAGGCCGGCGTCCAGGTGCCCGGCCCGCCACGCGCCCTGGTACTGCCCCGTGCCGTTGTGCGCCTCGGGGAACCGGGCGAGCACCGCCGGGTCCTCCGTCGGCAGCGGACCCGCGCCGTGCCGGGTCTGGTAGGTCCTGGTCACGCCGATCACGCGGGCGTTCCGGCCGCCGAGCAGCTCCCGCGCGTTGCGCGGCGTGACCGTCGACCAGGTCGTGTGCGGGTGGAAGCCGTACGTCTCGTCCAGCAGCACGCCCTGCGCGCCCTCGAAGACGAGCCGCCCGGCGTCGGCGAGCCGGCCCGCCTCGTCGCCCGTCGTGATCCGGACGGCGTCGGCGAACGAGCGGTACAGCTCGACCAGGTCGTCCACGCCCGGCCCGGCGCCGATCAGCGGCTCGTAGAACCGGGCGAGCGCGTCGAGCTTGCGCCGCAGCGCCCGCGGGTCGAGGCAGTCGCCGACCCGCGGCGCGGGGCCGGGGTCGCCGAGCACCACCTGCTCCTCGACCACCTCCCCGGCCGTCCGCCCCTCCAGCAGGCCGTACCAGACGGTCTCGCCGATCCCCTTGCCGCACGAGCCGTGCCGGCCGTCGCCCCTGGCGTCCTCCCTGGCCCGGTTCGCGGCGACGTGGAACGGCGTGGTGAGCAGCGCGCCGGCGTCGGCCGACAGCAGCGAGAGCGGGTCGGCGACCCCGATGGCCTCCAGTTCGCGCGACTCGGTGGCCAGCGCGATCGGTTCGACGAGCACGTACCGGGAGAGCCAGGTCGGCACGCCCGCGAGCGTGCCCGACCCGAACTGGCTGAACGTGTGGTGCCGGTCGTCGACGACCACGTTGTGCGCGGCCTGCGCTCCCCCGTTGAACCGCACGACGGCCGACACCGGCCCGGCCGCGCACAGCGCGTCGACGACGGCTCCCTTGCCCTCGTCGCCGAAGCCGAGGCCGACGACGATGACGTGCTCCCGGTCCACGTCAGCTCAGCTCCACGTCGTCGGGACCGTCGATGCCCAGCGGTGCGGCGACGACCGCCTTGCCGGTGCCGCCCACGGTGGCCAGCGCCTTGCCGACGGCCCTGCTCTCGGCGACCGACCCGATCTCGGCGAGGTCCACGAGGGCCTGGTCGAGGTCGACGACGCTCTCCTCCAGCCCGATGGTCGCGGCGATCAGCTCGCACACCGCGCCGGGGTCGTCGAGCTTGAGGAAGTTCTGGCCGAGGATCGCCCGCCAGTGCTCACCGATGCTGTCGTCGTGGAAGTACGACGACTGGTTGGGCAGGATGAAGTAGACGTGCCACTTCTTGGCGAGCTCCCGGTACACCGACACGGGGTCGATGTCCTGGCCGACCTCGTCACCGATGACGCGGCGGATGTGCCGGGCCTCCAGCCTGGGCTTGTTCAGCTCGTCGCCGATGATGAACAGGTAGCCCTTGCGGCCGCGCTTCTGCCAGGCGTCGGTGACGACGTGCCGCGCGACGAAGTAGGCGGCCAGCTCGTACGACTCGCTCTTCTGCCCGCCGCCGTTGCCCTCGAGGAAGATGTCGCGCAGCTGCTCGTCCATCCGGTTGTCCGACTCGAACTGCCCCACCTGCAGCGGCACCCGGTCGCTGTCGGCGTCCCCGATGCCGCCGAACATCAGCTGCGGGTCGGCGAGATATCCCTTGCGCTGCAACAACCCGTGCAGCTTGCCGAGCTTGCCCTGCATGATCCGCGGCACCGCGCCCATCGACCCGGTGACGTCGAACAGCACGGCGATCGGTGTCGAGTCGGCGTGGTCGGGCGAGTCGCGGCACTCGCGGTACCGCACGTTCAGCGGGTCGAGCGCCGGCGCGGCCTTCCAGCTCGCCGCGGGCGTCGACTTGACCGAGGCGGTGTAGCCGAAGTCCGCGATCCCCTTGGCCGCGCGGAAGGTCTTGGCCGCCGCGTAGGCGTTGTCGTCCCACTTGCCGTGTCCCATGGTCATTCTCCCGTCTTCGGAAGGGCGAACGGGCGGAACACCCGTGGCCCGTAGAGGTCTTCGAGCAGGTCGTCGTACTCCCCGAGCAGGTCCGCGGCGTCCGGCCGGCGGCGCGGCTGCTCCTGCCGGCAGCCCTGCGCGAACGCGCGCTGCCGTTTTTCGCCGTGCGCCAGCAGGTCCAGCATCAGCGTGTGTGCCATGTGGACGTCCGTGGCGGCGGTGACCGGTTCCCCGTCCACGACTTCCGGCGGGTACGTGATCGTGCGGCTGGTGGCGAGGAGCCGCTGACCCTCCTCGACCGCGAACGACCACCCGGCGAGCACGATCCCGTGCTGCCCGGGGTGCACCAGCACGTTGTCCGCGGTGACGGCACCGTGCACCAGCCCGATCCGGTGCGCACCGGCCAGCGCCTTGAGCAACCGGCGGTGCATCCACGCGTAGTCGCGGCCGTCCAGTCCGTGCGGGAAGGCGCGCTTGACTTCGGCGAGCGTCACGAACCCGTCGCGCAGGGGGTCGAGCACCGTGAAGGCGCGCGATCCCTTGGCGACGTCGCCCGAGGTGTCGAGCAGGCGCGGGTAGAACGGGCGCAGCCACTGGTTGGTGTCGGTGAAGCGTTCGAGCTGCCGCAGGGCGTGCCATTCGCCGTGCAGCAACGGGGTGAGCGCCGGGTTGCGCACCACCTTCACCACGTGCGGCCCGTCCGACTCGTAGAGGTTGGCGACGCTGCCCTTCGCGAACGGCTCCCCGATGCGGTAGACGGCCGTCTTGGTCGTCAGTTCGACCGTCGTGCCGTTCGTCCACTCGTGGTGCAGGCGGGTCAGGTTCGCGGACGCGGCGTGCGCCCTGGTGTCGTCCGGACCCACGACGTCGGGGTGCAGCACGGAGGCCAGCGCGTGGTAGCGGCGCCTCGCCTGCTTGCGCTTGTCCTGGTCGGTGGTGCGCGGGCCGAAGAGGTCTTCGGCCGTCGTGGCGCGTTCCACCAGGTCCAGGGCTTCCGTCGTCGTGAGCATGGTTTGAGTCTAAGTAACTCAAACTGGGTCCGCAAGTACTTTTTGGTCAGTGTGACTCAAACCGCGTCGGGGGCAGCGGCCCCGCTGTCACAGCTCGGTGGAGTACAGGTGGACCTCGGGAACGCGGAACGAGATGCGGGCTCCCGCGGACAACCCGGCCCGGTCCGCGAACTCGACCAGGAGAACGTCGGCGCCCAGCCTGACGGCCACCACCGGGTCGCCGGCTTCGAAGCTCACGACCTCGGCGTCAAGGCAGACCTCGAGACCGCTCGCGGGATCTCCGTGCAGACCGGGGCCTCCCGGTGCCGCCGACCAGGAGGCGACCTCGTCCGGGACCTCGACCTCCACGTGGAACGCGCCGGTCCGAACCGGCCCCGCGCTCATCCAACGCCCCGCGGCGGAGCCGTGGGCACAGCTGAAGTGGACGGTCCCCGAGCCGAGAACCCCCAGAACTTCGACCTCCACCACACCTCCCGCAGCACTCCGCCGAACCCGTCACCCGGCTCGGGTGGACATGCGTTTCCCCACGTCACCCACCGTACGAGCGGGAGCAAGCCGATTGCCCGTGAGCGGGCTCATGGTGTTCCCCTCCCGAGTGGACGGGTATCCCCTTCCGACCCCCGAGAGGAGGAAACGTGCTGTTCGTCGTCATGGGCTGCTCCGTGGCCTTCGCACTGCTCGTGGTGGAGGTGGTCCACCGGCTGGTGCGCCGCTTCAGCCACAGCGGGAAGATGTACCGCCCGGGCCAGCTGTTCGGAGCGCTCCTGGCCGCCCAGATAAGCCTCAGCGCCTACCCGGTCGACGTGCCCGTGGCGTCGCACGCGCTGGGCATCGCGATCATCCTCGGCGGGGCCTGGTTGCTCGCCGCGCTCATCAGCACCCTGGTGGACGTTTCCCTGTCCCGGATCCGCACGGACGTCACGGACAACCGGCACGCGCGGCGCGTGCACACCCAGATCACGCTCGTGCGCCGGCTGACTCTGGTGGTCATCGGCGTGCTGGCCGTGGGCGCGATCCTCATGACGTTCCCCGGCGCACGGGCGGTCGGCTCGACCGTGCTGGCGTCCGCGGCGGTCATCGGTGCGGTGGCGGCGTTCAGCGCGCAGTCGTTGCTCGGCAACCTCATCTCCGGGCTGCAGATCGCGTTCAGCGACGCGGTGCGGCTCGACGACGTGGTCGTGGTCGAGGGCGAGTGGGGACGGGTGGAGGACATCACGCTGACCTACGTGGTGCTGCACCTGTGGGACGACCGGCGGCTGGTGCTGCCCACGTCGTACTTCCTGAAGACGCCGTTCGAGAACTGGACGCGGACGCAGTCGGCGCTGCTCGGGACCGTCGAGCTCGATCTCGACTGGACGGTGCCGGTCGAGGCGATGCGGCAGGAGATGCGGTCCATGCTGGAGGGCAGCGACCTGTGGGACGGGCGGGTGTCGGTGCTGCAGGTGACGCAGGCGACGAACGGGTTCGTGCGGGTGCGTGCGCTCGTCAGCGCCGCCGACGCCGGCAAGCTGTGGGACCTGCGCTGCCTCACGCGGGAACACCTCGTGGACTGGGTGCACCGCGTGCACAGCGGTGCGCTGCCGCAGGTCCGAACGCGGGCCGTCACCGGGGTCAAGAAGGCCCAGCCCACGTCCGACCAGCACACGGACGCCCGCGTGTTCGGCGAGAGCGCGGACGGGGCGCTGCGGGAGCAAGCGTTTGCGGGGCCGAAGCAGTAAGTCGTCGCGAACTCGGTGCAACCGTCCGCGCGCACCGTTCCGTCCTCCGGTCATGAGAAGACCGCTCGCCGTCGCGTTTTGCGCGCTGGCTCTCGGTGGCTGTGGTACGAACGGGGTCGCAACCGTGCCGTCCGCGGAGGTTCCCGTCGTGTCATCAGCCAGGCCGGACAAGAACCGGATCGAGCAGGCGAAGCGCGACGGCCACCTCACGGTGCCACTGATGATCTCCGTGCGACCGGGACGCGACGAGGAGGTCGAGCAGGCACTGCAGAGGCTGGGCGCGACCGTCGAGGCGCGCGACCCGAGAATCGGCTACCTGCGCGCCGAGATGCCGGTCGACAAGGTGGCGGACGCGTACCTGATCACCGGCGTGTCCAAGGTGGACGTGGACGAGCCGCTCGGGAACAGGCTGCCCGAACCGTAGAAAGCCCCAGGACCTCGTGGATCCTGGGGCTTTCCGCGCATTGCCGTGCTGCTAGCTGACTGCCTGGACGATCACGGCACCCGTGCCGACAACGGTGTTGTCGGACGTGCGCACCTCGAGCTCACCGCGCAGCACGCGGCCGGCGCCGGGCTGGCCCAGCGGCGTGATGACGCCCTTCGCGGTCCACGTCGCTCCGGCGGCGCGGTCGGCGTTGGTGTCCGACACGGTGAGCGTGCCGAGAGCGGACGAGGTGAAGACGTCGAAGTAGTCGTACTCCGTGGTGCCCGCGGGCACCGCGTAGCCCTCGACGAGGGCGACCCAGTTGCCCGCCGCCGGGTTGGCGATGGTCACCGACTCCTCGGAGTCCGCGTCCGCCGACGAACCGGCCAGCACGCAGCTGCCCGTCGTGCAGTTGTAGACCGACAGGTCGAGGTCGGCGCCCTGGTCGGCGGTGTTGCCGATGGTGACGGTGAGCTTCGTCGAGCCGGGCGTGACGGCGATCGGGTACTGCTGGCTCGCCAGGTTCTCGATCGTCGGGCGGGCCGTCTTGGCGCTGCCGACCGCACCCGCCGCGAGCCGGCCGTTGAAGCTGGCCTGCGTGTTCGAGACGGTGTAGCTGCGCTCGACCGGGGTGCCCAGCGCCGCAGACGGGATGACGTCCGGGTTCGGGCTGATGGTCGTGCCCAGCACGGACGCGGTCACCGAGTACGGCGCCTCGGCGGCGTCGGAGGTGCGGCGCGCCTCGATCACGATCTCCCAGACACCGGCCATCGGGCTGGTCACCGTGCGGCTGGTCGGCGTGCCACCGGCACAACCGGCACCCGCGTCGGGGTTGTAGCAGTTGGTCGACGTGTTCGAGTCGAAGCCGACGCCCTGCGGGGTGTAGCGCAGGAAGCGGACCTGGCCCTTGCCGGCCTCGGCGCCACCGGCGTTCATGTCGACCTTCAGCGCGGTGGTGCCCTTGGGCACGTTCACGAAGAGGCTGGTCGACTGGTTGCGCGCGATCTTGCCGGACTTCGTGACCGAGAACTTGTTGGCGGCGTTGAAGTTCTCCGCCGCGAACACCGCGTTCATGGTCTGCGCGTCGACGCCGGGGGTCTCCGGGTTGTCGAGCTGCAGCACGGCGCTGTGCGCGCCCGCCGTCTTGGCCTTGATCGTGACCGGGAACAGCACCGGCGTGTTCAGCGGCAGGCGGACCTTCTTCGCCGACGTGAACGTGCCGTCGTTGCCCAGCCAGGACACCTTGTAGGTCTCGTCGTCGTGGCCCGTGGTGCGGGTCAGCGTGTAGGTGCGGGTGTACTCCTTGCCCGCCGTCACGCCCTCGCGGTCGTGGATGCCGACACCGACGTTCGGGGTCGCCAGCAGTCCGCTGAGGACGGTGCTGACCTGCACGGCCGTCGTGACCTTGTCCGGGGTGGAGTGCTTGTCCAGCAGCTTCCACGCGGCGTTGGTGTTGAACAGACCGGCACCCTGCTCGTAGGCGCCGAGGGTGTCGACGTAGTTCGCGCTGCGCTGGATCGCGTAGCGCAGCTCCGCGCTCGTCGGGCGCTGGCCGTTGTGCGTGGCCTTGAACGCGCTCACGAGCAGAGCGGCGGCACCGGTCGCCTGCGGGGCGGCCATCGAGGTGCCGTTGAACTGCGAGTAGCCGGCGGGCAGGGCGTAGGTGCCCGCCACGGGGCCACCGGGCTGCCAGCGCGGCGTGGTGGAGATCGCCGAACCGGGTGCGACGATGTTCGGCTTGAAGCCGCCGTCCTCGGCCGGGCCGCGCGACGAGAAGCCGTGCAGGTTCTGCTTCTGCGCGGTCTTCGAGCCGTAGTTGGAGAGCCAGGTCTCCTTGGTGATGTACGAGCCGACGCTCACCGCGTCCGTGGCGACCGACGGGTCACCGACGGTGTTGGAGCCCGCACCCGAGTTGCCCGCCGAGATGAACAGCTGGACGTTGTACTCGTTGATCGTGCGGTTGTAGAGCTCCGCGCGGGCGTTGTTGCCGTCGTTGAGCGCCGGGAGGCCACCGATGGAGATGTTCACGACGTCGGCGCCGTTGCGCGCCGCGTAGAGGACACCGTCGATGAGGCCGGAGCTGGTGCAGGACGGCGTGGAGAGGCACGCCTTGATGGCGATCAGCTTCGCACCGGGCGCGGCACCGGCCATCTTGCCGTCGAACAGCTTGTTGGCCGAGGTGATGCCGGCGACGTGGGTGCCGTGCGCGGCGCCCGAGATGCCGAGGTTGACGTACGGGGTGCCCGCGTTGTCGTAGATCGAGCGGTCGGTCTGGACGACGAACGCGACGCGGTCGATCACGGGGGTCGCGGGGTTGTCGGTGCCGAAGAAGCCGACGTCCTGCTTGACCTTGTAGTCGATCATGCGCTTGTTGTTGGTGAAGTTGCCGTCACCGTCGGTGTCGACGAAGACTTCCTTCGTCGTGATGTCCTGGAGGACGCCGAACGTGTCGGTGCGGTCGCCGTCGCGGTTGATGTCACCGCCGGTCTCGGACGCCGCGGTGCCGAGGTCGCCCGCGGTCTCGGCGAAGAGGCCGAACGAGTACGGGCCGCCGGTCGCCGGCGCGGTCCACTCGCGACCGCCGTTGGTGAACTTGCCGACGACGCCCGTCTTGGTCATGGTGACCCAGGTGCCGTCGCCGGAGTTCGTGGCGTTCGCGTTGTACCAGTCGATGATCTTGCGCTCACCGGTGCTGGTCGTCTGCAGGGCGGGGGTGTCGAGGTCGATGCCCGAGTCGATCACGGCGATCGTGGCGCCGCGACCGTCCCACTTCGGGTGCGCGGTGGCGAACTGCGCCGCCTGCGTGTCCTGGGTCGGCATGTACGGGTTCGTGCGCGGAGTCTTCGCGTCCGGCGCCTTCTGCGGGGCCGGCTGCTCCATGCCCTGCGGGCGCGGGTCGTCGAGCGCGACCAGCCCGTCGACGTCGACCGTGCTGACCGAGGCCAGCTTGGCGGCCTTCTCCGCGTTCTCGCGCGGGATGGTCACCTTGACGTAGTCGACGTCCTTCTCGGTCTTCTGGACCGTGGCGCCGAGCGCCTTGAGGTCGTTGACCGCGGCGTCGGTCTTGCCGTCCTCGGCGGCGACGAGCAGGTCGACGGTCGGCTTGCCCTCGCGGGCGGCCTGGTCGACGAGCTCGCGGTCCTTCTTGTCCAGCTGCTTGTCGGCGGCCGGCTTCTGCTGCTGAGGTGCGTTCTGCGCGATTGCAGGGGTGGCGGCGAAGCCGAGCCCGGCAGTGCCCAACACCGCGGTCAGCAAGACCGTTCCGGTGCGGCGTCTCCAGTTCTTCACGGCGCATGTGCCCTTCGTGGGGTAAAGAGTGCTCCGAAGCACATCTCTTCGCCTCGCGAGGGGCAATAGTCTTCCCGGAGCATTCCTGATATCCACATTGGACTGTTCAGGGGCTTGTCCGGGCAGCATTTTGGTGCTGCGCGTTTCTTTTTCGCCTTAGAACGAGCAGACGCCCTCCAGTCAAGAGCTGATGGAGGGGAATGTCAAGGCTGCGTCAACGGTGAACGGCGTTGCCGTGTAACAGGATCCCGTCAGCGGACGATGGAGCGGTCACCATTTCCGCGCAACAGCGAACGCAATCGCGATCGCACGCGTGCGCCGAGACCGCGGGCGGCGGTGACGGCTTTCGGCTGCGCGCCGCACACCGAACATCCGGCGCGGTGCTCGCCCAGCGCCTGCCGGAGTTCCGCCACGTGCTTCTCGGCCCGTTCGGGGACGGTGTCCTTTTTGATCGACAACCGGCTCAGCTCGGTCAGCACCTCCTTGCCGCCGTCGTGCCGGACCACCGGCGCGATGGTGTGGAAGGCGATGAGGTTCCGCCGCCGGGTGAGCACGACCTCGCGGACGTCACACCACTCGACGGTGGTCTGCCGGTCGAGGCTGTTCGACGTGATGCCCTGCGTGGTGAGCCTGGTGCCCATGCCCAGGCAGCGCCACGCCACGGTGCCGCCCAGCAGGAACCACAGGCCCCCGAAGACGTAGCCGTACCAGGGACCACCCGCCATCGCGAGCGGCCCGCAGGCGGCCACGGCGGCGCCGAGGCCGAACAGGACCCATCTCCACCTGGTGTGCATGACTCCCTCCTGTTCACCGGAATCGGGCGTTCTACTCCTCAACGCACCCCGGGACCGCCTCGTTGAGCGTTCCGCAGGACTGGAGGCTGATCAGGCGCTACCTTGCGCCCATGGACCTGAAGTCGGTCGCCGACGAGCTCTACGGGCTGTCCCCGAAGGAGTTCACCGCCGCCCGCAACGCCGCGGCCAAGCAGGCGGACGACAAGGACCTCGCGAAGGCCATCGCGGACCTGCGCCGGCCGACCGTGGGTGCCTGGGCGGTCAACAGGCTGGTCAGGGACGCCCCCGAGGGTCTGGCGGAGGCGCTGGGCCTGTCCACGGCGGAGCTGACCATGCGCGAGCTCGGGCGCAAGCGCAAGGAGCTGATGGAGACCCTCGTCTACCGCACGCTGGAGCTGACGGGCCCCCTCGCCGACGACGCCGTCACGCAGGTCCGCAACACCCTGACCGCCGCCATGGCCGACCCGGACTCGGCCGCGCAGGTGCGCCAGGGCCACCTCACGAAGGCCCTGGAGTACTCGGGCTTCGGTTTCGCGCTGCCCGCGCCGGAGCCGCCGGGCGACGACGGCGAGGACGCGCTGGCCCGCAAGCGGCGGGAACGCCAGGAGCGCAAGCGGGCGGAGGCCCAGCAGGCCCTGGACGAGGCCGAACAGGCCCTCGGGGAGGCCCAGGCCGACCAGCTGGCGGCGCAGCGGGCGTTCGACCGGGCCGCCGAGCGGCTGGAGGACGCCAAGCGCGTCACGTCCGCGGCGGAGAAGGCGCGCAAGGCGGCCGAGCGCAAGCTCACCGACCTCGGTTAGGACCCGGGGCTCCGCGATCGCCGGCGGTCCGGCTGTCGCGCACGGTGGTCGCACCAGGCCCGGACCTGAAGCTCAGCTGAAGGAGTTGAGCCTGGTCACACCGGGAAACGACCGGAACACGACGCGGCAGTTGTACGTTCAACAAGTGGTTGGCCGCGGGCGCTCGAGCTGCTCGCCGGGGCCATCCGGCACCCCCAGGCCGGAGAAGCCCTTCCGCAGGCGTCGCGTGCTCGCGCCGCGGTCGACCCGCCGTCGGCCGGCACTCCGGAGACCCCCCTCACCGGTGGTGGCGGTCGGCGGCACCCCGAGGGAGCTCGGGGAAGCCCTTCCCGCGTGGTGGACGTGGTTGCTTCTCCGGCGGCGCGCCGCTGTGCTGGGAGCATGACGCAGATCGGTGTTCTGGCCGGCAACCCGCGGCCCGCCTCGCGCACCCTGCAGGCGGCGCTGGCCCTGCGCGAGGCGCTCGCCGGCGCGCTGGGCGTGCCCGTCGACGGTCCCGTGGTGGACGCGGCGGCGCTGGCACCCCGGGTCTTCTCGGAACCGGACGCGGTCAAGGCCGCGCTGGAGGCGTTGGGGCATGCCGAGGTGCTGGTCGTGGCCACCCCGACCTACAAGGCCGCGTACACCGGGCTGCTCAAGGCCGTGCTGGACCAGGCGCCCTCCGGCTGGCTCGGGGGCAAGGTCGTCGTGCCGCTGCAGATCGCCGCGTCCGACCGGCACGCGCTCGCCGTCGAGGTGCACCTGCGGCCCGTGCTGACCGAGCTGGGCGCGGTGGTGCCGCAGGCGTTCTTCCTCAACGAAGCCTCGCTTCCCGCCCAGGCGGCGGACTTCGCGCTCGACACCCGCGTGCTGAAGGGGCTGGTTCGATGAGGGAACAGCTGCGCGACGCGTTGCGGCACCACGCCCAGGCCGTCACGATCGTCACGGCCACCGGGCCGGGAGGTCCCGTCGGCACAACGGTGTCGTCGTTCACGTCGGTCTCGTTCGAGCCGCCGCTGGTCGTGGTGTGGATCGGCCAGAACGCCTCGGTGTGGCCCGTGCTGCGCACCGCGCCGCTGTTCGCCGTGCACCTGCTGGACGCCGCGCAGTCCGGCCTCGCCGACCTCTTCGCGACGAAGGGCGCCGACCGGTTCGGGGCGGGCACGCGCTGGCAGCAGGACGACGACGGCGTGCCGCGGCTGCTGGACGCCCCGGTCCGGTTGCGGTGCAGGACCTCCCGGCGGATCGCGGTCGGCGACCACGTCGCGCTGGTCGGCGAGCCGCTCGACGTCACGCACGCCGACATCCCCGCTCCGCTGGTCAGGCACCGGGGGCGCTACACCTCAGTCGGCTAGCACGCGCAGCACCTCCCGCGCCAGCGCGTCGTTCTGCCGGAACGCGGGAGCGTTCGTCCGTGGCCGGGCGAACGCCGCGTAAGCCTTGCCCGTCACGTACGGCCCGACCGCGAACCGGACCGGGTCCACCCGGCCGCGTTCGTCGACCAGCCGCCCCAGCGGGTCGACGCGGACCAGGCCGGCGGCGTCCTCGGAGATGTCGCCGGTCGCGCGCAACGACCTCAGCACCGGGTCCGCCGTGCGCGACAGCGCGTGCACGGGCAGCCTGGCCTCCACCAGTCCGGTGGCGCGCACCACCTCCGGCGTCGTCGCGCTGCCCGCCAGGAACGCGCCCTCGACCGCCTCGACCCACATGTCGGCGCCGAGGAACCGCACGATCCCCGCGCGGGACAGCGCGAGCAGCTCCTCCAGCCGGTCCGGTGGCGGCCCGGAGGCCAGGTAGCTGAAGTAGCCGTGCCACCAGCCGTCGAACGGCATGAGCCCGGCCAGCTGGCCGTAGACCGACAGCAGGGCCAGGAACGCGCCCAGGTCGGCGCTGTGGCGGGGGTCCGAGCGCCGGGCCACGTCCGCCTCGACGTAGGCGCGCAGGTGCTCCTGGAACTCCTCGGCGGTCGCGAACGTGACACCGGTCAGCGGCCGGTCGAGGCGTTCGAAGTCGATGCGGTCGGCCGGGTCGGGCACCGCCGAGAGCTCCAGCTCCCGCATTTCCGCGCTGTACCAGGGCAAGGCGGCGAACGACGCGGCAAATTCGGGGAACGGCATCCGCACCAGGGCGGGGTGGCCGGTGAACAGCTCGTGGTAGTGGCCCCACGCGATCTCCTTGGCCATCAACGGCCACACGTCCCGCCGGAAGTCCAGCTCCTGCCCCTCGAGCTCCTCCGCGACGAAGAACCGCGGCAGCGCCGGGCGCGGTCCCCGCAACCGGTAGCCGGTCTTCGAGTGGTACGGCACCCCGCGCCGCGATCCCACGTGCAGCGTGGGTTCCGCGCCGGACGGCACGTAGGTGAGCCGCCCGGACGAGCGCTCGTACCGGCCGCCGCGGCCCTCGGTGAGCAGCACCATCAGGTCGACGAACGCCAGCCCGAACCCGCGCAGCACCACGTCCCCGGTGACGGCCGACAGGTCCGCGTCGGCCGAGTACAGCGGCGGCACGTGGACGAGCCCGTGCTCGGCCGCGTGCTCGGCGAGCTCGCGGTGCTCCGGCTCGGGGTCGGCGTCGAGGTGCCCGAGCGCCAGCACGAGCACGTCGGCGGTGAGCCACCGGCCGTCGTCGAGCCGCACCCGGCGACCGGAGACCTCCATCGCCTTCGCCGGATGCACGGTCACCGAGATGTTCGGGGGCAGAGATTTCGTCGCGTGGTCGAAGAACCAGGCGAGGTACCTGCTCTGCACCTGCCGCGACGGGAACGACACGGGGTCGACGCCGGCCCAGTCCGCGAGGGACGGGCCCGGCCGGACCGGGCCCTCGCCGTCGAACGACTCGTCGGTGAAGACCGTCACGTCCTCGGCCATGGAGTTCATGCGCAGCAACGGGGACTGCTCGTGCCGCCACACCCGGCCCGCGCCCGGCGGGAACGGGTCGACGACGTGCACGGCGAAGGAGAGGGTGGGCGACTGGGCGGCGATGCGTTCCAGCAGGCCCGCGGTGCGAGGGCCGCCGCCGATGACGACGAGTGTGCGCATGCGCGTCTTTCCGTTGGAGGGCAACGAGAACCGAGCCGCGCCCCTCAACGCGAACACCGCCACGGTACGCCGCGCGGGCAAGCAGATCCCGCTCTGTGGACGTCGTTGCACCGGCCGGTGCCGGGGTGTGCACTCGGAGGGCGTCTCCCTCAACGCACCCAACTCCTGCGACCAGCACTGGGGATTCGGTCATGCCAGTTGAATTTCTCGGGATCGCCGCGACGAACGACGGGTCGGAGACGGCACCGCGGTCGTCCGCCGGCGCGTTCGACAAGGACTACACGCTCAGGCTCGCCCGCGCGCACGAGGACCACGGGTGGGACCGCGTGCTGTTCGCCTACGGCTCGGGTGCGCCGGAACCGTCCGCGGCAGCCGCCTACCTCGCGAGCAGGCTCGACAGGCTGCAGATCCTGCTGGCCCACCGGCCGAACGTGTCCTACCCGACGTTCGCCGCCAAGACGTTCGCGACGCTCGACCAGATCAGCGACGGCCGGCTGACGGTGCACTTCATCACCGGTGGCACCGACCACGAGCAGCAGCGCGAGGGCGACTACCTGACCAAGGACCAGCGCTACGGCCGCACCCGCGAGTACATCCAGATCGTCAAGAAGGCGTGGCTGAGCCGGGAGGCCTTCGACCACGACGGCGAGCACTACCACTTCGCGGACTTCGTGAGCGACGTGTTCCCCGTCCAGCAGCCGCGGCCGGACGTCTCGTTCGGCGGCTCCTCCCCCGCCGCCTACGCCGCGGGAGGCGCCGAGGCGGACATCTTCTGCCTGTGGGGCGAGCCGCTCGCCGAGACCGCCCAGCAGATCGAGGCGGTGCGGCAGGCGGCACGGGACGCGGGCCGCACCGACGTGCCGCGCATCCAGGTCGCGTTCCGGCCGATCATCGCGCCCACCGAGGAGCTGGCCTGGGAGAAGGCGCACCGCACGGTCGAGCGGATCGAGGCGCGCAAGGCGGGCGGGCCGCCGAGCCGCCGCCACCCGCTGACGAACCCGGAGAACACCGGCTCGCAGCGGCTGCTGGCCGTGGCCGAACGGGGCGAGCGGTTCGACCGCGCGCTGTGGACGCCGACCGCGAAGGCGACCGGGGGCGCCGGCAACTCCAACGCCTTGGTCGGCACGCCCGAAACGGTCGCGCAGGCGTTGCTGGACTACTACGACCTGGGCGTCGACATCCTGTCCGCGCGCGGCTACGACCTGCTCGGCGACGCCATCGACTTCGGCAGGTACGTCATCCCCCTCGTGCGCGAGGAGGTCGCCAAGCGGGACCGGGCGAAGGCCGCGTGACGACCCTCGAGG
>NZ_JBHXCW010000014.1:0-68007 GCF_042725365.1 Lentzea sp. NPDC060358
GCTCATGAACGCGCTGAGCCGCGCCGACAGCTGGTCGGCGGCGGAGTTGCCGCGCAGGCGGTCCGCCTCCTGCTTGAGCGGCCGCATGCGGTCGCGGGTGCGGGCCGAGCGGATGGGCCCGGACACCGCCATCGCCCGTTCCCCCACCTCGCACGCGCGCTCGGGCTCGTTCTGCACCAGGTGGTTGACCGCGAGCGCCGCGAGCCGGAACGACTGGCTGCGCGACGCGTCCGCTCCCCCGGACGCGATCGCCCTGGTGAGCAAGGGGATCGCGGTACGCGCGTACTTCACGTCGCAGGTGCGCGCGAGTTCGGTGTGGACCATGCCGCCGATCGACACGAGGTCGGCCAGGTCGAAGAAGCGCGCCCACGGCGGCGCCTCCTCGGTGCCGGAGCGCTCGAACTCGTCCTGCGCCCTGGCGAACTGGCGCAGCGCCTGCCGTTCCGCGCCCGTCTTCGCGAGCGCCCACGCCTCGTTGGCGTGCAGGATCGACACCGCGAGCGTGGACCCGCTGGCCTGCGCGATGGGCAGGCCGCGCCGGAACGACACCAGCGCGTCCTCGGCGAGCTCGTAGTGCAGGTGCACGCGGCCCATCCGGTAGTGGATGTTGGCCTGCAGCTCGGTGTTGCCCGACGCCCGCGCGAGGTCCATCGCCCGGCCGAAGTGCCGGTGCGCCGACTCCAGCAGGCCCAGGTCGAACGACGCCCAGCCGGCCAGGTTGTGCAGGTCGGCGATGGCCACCTGGAGCCGGTGCAGCACCCGGCCCGTCGAGCCGGCCTCGAGCAGCGGGGTCGCCCAGTCGAGCAACGCCACGCAGGCGTCCCGGCAGGCACCTCCGCCGTATTCGTAGTCCAGTGCCCGAAGTGCGCTCGTCACCGTTTCGACGTGCCGCACATCGGATTTGTCCACGCGACCCGGAAATCCTTCGCCGTTGATCACAGCTGGTCCTCCTGACGCACGTAGGACGCTCTCCGTGGAGATACCCGTCACGCACCGCCGGTATTCACCGCCGTCGTCACGATCCCATTGTCCGGCCTGCCCGGGAAGGGCCATCGAGGTGTCAGCGAAGTATCGCCGAAATCAATTTCCCGTGATGACCCCTCACCGGAACGGCCGCTCAGGTCACCCTTCCAGGGTCACCGCCTGGGCGGGGCACCTGTCCACCGCGTCACGAACGCCCGGCAGGAGGGCGGCCGGTGGGTCGGGGACCACCACGACGCCGAGGCCGTCGTCGTCCGACTGGTCGAACACCTCCGGTGCGGCGAGCACGCACTGGCCCGACCCGATGCACCTCGTCCCGTCTATCCGGACCGCCGGCACCGTCACCACACCACCGGGATCTCGGCGGCGCCGTAGGTGATCATGTCGTCGCGGTAGCGCATCTCCCGGACGGGCACCGCCGGGCGCAGGCCCGGGAACCGCTCGAACAGCGAGCGCAGCCCGATCTGCAGCTCCGCGCGGGCCAGGTTGGCGCCGAGGCACTGGTGCGGGCCGAACCCGAAACCCAGGTGCGACACCGCGTCGCGGCCGAGGTCGAGCTCCCCCGCCCGCGGGCAGAGCGCCTCGTCGAGGTTCGCCATGAGCGACACGCTCACCCAGTCGCCCGCCCGGATCAGCACGCCGTCGACCTCGACGTCCTCGGTGGCCCTGCGCGTGAGACCCGCGCCGCCGAGGTGGCCGACCGTGTAGCGCATCAGCTCCTCGACCACGACGTCCGCGCGAGCCGGGTCGCGCCGCAGGACCTCCAGCTGGTCGGGCCGCTCGAACAGGTGCAGCGTGAAGAGGCCGAGGAAGTTGGACGTGGTCTCGTGCCCGGCCGCGAGCAGGCCGATGCAGAGGAAGATCAGCTCGTCCATGGTGAAGTCGGTGTCGTTGGCCATCAGGCCGATCAGGTCGTCGTTCGTGCCGGCGGCCTTCTTCTCCGCGACGATCGGCGCGAGCACGTCCGCGAGTTTCGTGGCGTGCGCGAGGTACTCGTCCTTCGAGCCGTTCTTGCCGAACAGGTCGCCGGCCGTGGCCTGGAACAGCTCCTGGTGCTCCGGCGGCACGCCGAGCAGCTCGGCGATCACCAGCGAGGGCAACGGCAGGCACAACGACGCGACCAGGTCGGCGGGCGCCCCCCGAACCTCCATCGCGTCGAGGTGCTCGTCGACGATCTGCTGGATGCGCGGCCGCAGCGCGTTCATGCGCTTGACCATGAAGCCGCGCGAGAGCGGACGGCGCAGCCGCAGGTGCGCGGCGCCGTCGACGCCGTTGATGTTGCCGGGCTGGTCCGGGTCGAGCACGGCCTCGCCGGAGTCGGTGCGCATCTCCGGCTGACCGCCCTTGCGGGTGCTGAACCGCGGGTCGGACAGCACCTGCCGCACCCCGGCGTAGCTCGACACCACCCAGGCCTCGACCCCGTTGGGCCAGAGCATCCTCACCGGGCCTCCGCCGAGCGCCTCCGCGAAGCCGACGGGCGGCTCCAACGGGTGGTCGCGTTCGTGCGGGACCGGGCACACAGCCGATTCGGTCACGGGATTCCCCCTCAACAGAACAGAACTGTTCTTTTGACTTCATGACCGAACGTAGCGCAACGATTACACGCTGACGAGTCGTTTGGTCCGAAAGTCAGCCGATCAGGGGACGGAGCAGGCCGTCGACGAGGTCGTCGATCACTCCGCGTTGCTCCGACATCAGCACGAACGTGGAGATCAGCGCGGTGATGAGGACTCGCGAGTTCAGTTCCGCGGGCAGCTCGCCGCGCGCCTTCGCCCGGTCGACCGCGACCTGCAGGTGCGCGGCGCACACCCGGTCGACGTGCTCCTCGCGCAGGCCCGCGAGGCCGGCGTCCTGCCGGCCGCCCTCGAGCAGCCCGAGGAAGACCCCGGCGGCGTCGAACGGCGCCGGCCCGCCCCACGCCCGCAGGATCTGCCGGACGTCCTCGGCGAACGACCCCTCGTCCGGCTGCGCCAGCACCGGCGGGGTCGCCCGCAGCGCGTCCGTGATCAGCCGCGCCTTGGACGGCCACCGCTGGTACAGGCTCGACTTGCTCGCGCGCGCCCTGGCCGCGACGAGGTCCATGTTGAACCGGGCGTACCCGACCTCCGCGAGCAGGGCGAGCACAGCGGCGAAGACCTCCTGCCGGCGCTCGGGCGCGTCCAAGGGCGTGCGACCCACCCGTGATCCCTCCGTGCGCGGATTAGGTGACGTGCACCGTACCGCCGGGGGCGTCCGCGAGCCGACCCGTGCGCCGCCGTGACCAACGACCGGATCACCACCGCGCACGTCAGCCGGCGGCGGACGGCCTGCTGCAGCGGGTCCGCCCACAGCCGCTTGGGCGACTCGCCGACCAGCCGCAGCGCGTACCCGGCGCGGAACCCGTCCCGGCCGATCCGGTGACCCTCCTCGGCGATCCGGCGCGGCACCGCCGGGTGCGGACGACCTGCGTGCCGGTGACGCAGAACGTTGCCTGACCCCCGACTCCCTGTGCACGTCCAGCACCCGGGGTGTCCACTTCGGATCCGGGCCGCCGCGGAACGCCGGCGCGAGCGTGCGTTCGGGCAGCTCCACCCGTGCGACCACGACCAGTCCACTCGCGACGGTCAGGCCGATCACCCCCGCGACCACGACGGCCGCCCCGACCGGTGGCGACGGTGCCACGGTCCACAGCCCCACACGACGAACGACGGCTGCGTCGACTAGGTCCTGCGTTCGGTCACCCACGTCGCGATCTGTGCGCGCGAGGAGAACCCGAGCTTCTGCAGGATCCGTTCCACGTGCCCCTCCGCGGTCCGGCGGGCGATCACCAGCCGGGCCGCGATCTCCTTGTTCGACATGCCGCCGGCGATGAGGTCCGCCACCTGCTGCTCGCGCCGGGTCAGCGGCGTGGGCGCGGGTGCGGCCGGCTGCGCCCGGTCAGCCTGCTCCTCGCCGATCGCGAGCGCGATGGCGTCCTCCAGCTCGAGGTCCATGCCCTTGCGGAACACCGAGCGGAACTCCTGCTCGCCCAGCGCGGAGATGGCCTGCGACTCGCACGCGCCGTGCGGGGCGCCGAAGTAGCGCGAGCCGAACATCGGGTAGCCGACGGTGTGCCAGATCTCGTTGGTGGCGCCCAGCAACGTGGCCGCGCGCACCGCGTTGCCCTGGGACGCGGCGATCCAGGCGAGCACCTCGATCGCGAGCACGATGCCGAGCAGGTCGTGGAACGTGCGCTTGATCCGCAGGCACTCCCGGCCCAGCAGCTCGGCGCGCGGGTGGTCGCCGTTGACCCACGCGCACAACGCCAGCACGTAGGTCGCGTACGCCCGCGCCCACAGCTCGCCGTGCTCGGCCCCGATCGCCTTGGCCTCGCTGCAGAGCCGTTCGGCGGTGGCGAAGTCGCGCTGGAAGATCGCGGAGATCGCGAGCTCGATGCCCGCGAGCATGGTGTGGCTGTTGACCACGCCCTGCCGGCGGTAGAGGGTCATGGCCTCCTGGAACAGGGTGTCGGCCAGGCCCAGGTCGTCGCCGACGAGGTAGGTGCACGCGAGGCGGTGGGTCGCGTAGGCCAGCGCGACACCGTCCCCCGTTTCGGCGGCGTAGTCGCGGCACTCCTCCAGCATCCGCCTGGACGCGGCGATGTCGCCCTGCAGCGTCGCGACGTACCCGTTGACCCACAACGCCTTCGCGCGCAACGGGCCCGGCCGGGCGGACGCCAGCGCGCGGTCGAGCCAGTGCCGGCCCTCGCCGAGCATGCCGCAGCCCGCCCAGTAGAACCACAGCGTCCCGGCGAGGAGCACGCAGTGGTCGCCGTCGTGGTCGAAGCAGAAGTCCAGCGCCGTGCGGAGGTTCTGGTGCTCCAGGCGGGTGAGCGCGAAGATCTCCGGCTGCGCGGGGCCGAACCACTCCCCCTCCCACCGCCGCGCCCACTCGATGTAGTGGTCGCGGTGGCGTTGGCGCATCACCGTTTCGCGGCCCGCGGCGCGCAGGTTCTGCAGGCCGTACTGGCGCAACGGCTCCAGCAGCCGGAACCGCGTGCCGGACGGGTGCTGCTCGGACACCACGACCGACTTGTCGACCAGGCCGCTCAGCCACTGCACGACCTCGTCGGCCGCGATGCCGTCGCCGGAGCAGGCCTGTTCCGCCGCCTGCAGGTCGAACGTGCCGGAGAACACCGACGCGCGCGCCCACAGGACCTGCTCGGGGCGCGTGCAGAGGTGGAAGCTCCAGTCGACGGCGGCCTGCAGCGTCTGGTGGCGCGGGTCGCCGCCCCGCTTGCCGTCGGCCAGCACCCGGAACGTGTTGTCCAACCTGGACAGCAGGTGGTCGAGCGTCAGCACGCGCAGCCGCACCGCCGCCAGTTCGATGGCGAGCGGAATTCCGCCCAGCAGCTCGCAGATCCTGCTCACCCGGTCGTGGTTCTCCCCGGTGAGGGCGAAACCCGGCTCGACGGCCGCCGCCCGTTCCGCGAACAGCGCCAGGGCCGGGTCGAGCGGCAGCGGCGCGACCTGCCACAGGTGCTCGCCGTCCACCCCGAGGCGTTCCCTGCTCGTCACGAGCACGCGCAGGCCGCGGGCGGAGCGCAGCAGCACGTCCACGAGTTCGGCGGTGGCCTCGACGACGTGCTCGCAGTTGTCCAGCACCACCAGCACCTGCCGGTCGCGCAGGTGTTCCACCAGGACGGTCCGGTGGCGGCGGACCGTGTCGTCGTGGACGCCCAGTTGCTCCAGGACGGTGTGCACGACCAGGTCCGGGTCGGTGACGCCGCCCAGTTCGACGAACCACACCCCGTCGGGGAACGCGCGGTGCAGCTCGGCGGCCGCCCGCAGCGCGAGGCGCGTCTTGCCGACACCGCCTACACCCGTGAGGGTGACGAGCCGGGACTCGGACAGGAGCCTGCGCACCTCGGCGACGTCGTTCTTGCGGCCGACGAAAGCAGTTGTGTCGGCAGGCAAATTGCCTTTTCGACCTGGGGAAAGCGAACCGCCCACAGCGGCACCCTAGGTCGGCCCGTTCTTCCGCTGCAACGCGGTCCCCCGGAGGTACCAATGGCGAAACACGGGTAGTTACCCCCTAGGGGCGATGCAGTCACCGAGCGAGCCTTGAAGGCTTGGAACACCTGTGGGAGGGGGACCCATGACCGGTGACGGCCTCGGGGTGGAGGTCCGCGAGGAGAGCGGCGTGCTCGTCGTCCGGTTCCGCGGCCGGCTCGACTGGACGACGTACCTGTGCGTGCAGGACGTGCTGCTCGACTGCGCCACCAAGGAGCTCGTGGGGGTGGTCGTGGAGCTCGACGACCTCGTCGCGGAGTCGCCCGCGCTGCTCGTGGTGTTCGACGTCGTGTGGCTGTCCGCGGCGCGCTGGCCGGGCATCTCGATGAGCCTGGTCGTGGGCGACCACCGGCTGCGCTCGACGCTCGAGTCGCGGGGGTTGCCCCGGCACATCCCGATGCACGCGACGACCCCGGCCGCGATCGGCGCCGTCGTGCGGCTCGAGCACGAGGACCGGGTGGACACGGCCCTGCCCACGTGCCGCTGCCTGCCGCACGTGGCCGAGCGGATCACCGAACGCGCCTGCGAGCGGTGGGGCGTCCAGTCGATGCTCGACGTCGCGCCGCAGGTGGCCGTGGAGCTCGTGTCGCACGTCGAGGAAGATTCGCACCTGGCGCTGCTGCTGCGCATGCGTGACGACAAGCTGTCCGTCGCGGTGCGCACGACCGCACGGCTCGACCTCAAGCAATGGCACGTCATGCGGCACAACGTCGCGTCCATCGCTGTGTGCGACTTCAGCATGGGCGAGACGCCGGCCGGCGGCGGGCGGCACATCATCTGGGCGTCGTTCGACGTGCCGCAGGACAGCCGGCGGCCGCCGCCGCGCCTCCCGGAACCGGCGGTCTTCACCCACCAGGGTTAACACTTTCAGGTCGTCGTTTTCCCCTGCCGCGCACGGCCGCGAGACTCGTCCGGCACGCTCGCACGACCTGGCGGTTGGCCGCCGTGTCCGGCGTGCTCGTGCCGCAGGCCGGGCAGGACAGGCGCGCCGTCGTCTCGTCGACGACCACCTCCAGAGGACGGCCGCACGGACGGCACCAGCGGTGCCCGGTGACGGGGATGACGTGGTCGGGCGAGGCCACGCACTCGTGCAACCAGCGGCGATGCAGGCGGCACGTGGCCCTGGCGTGCGGATCGAGGCCGGCCTCCTCCGCCAGGTCCTCGGCGTCGAGGACGGCCGTCATGGTCGGGTCGGTGGTCTCGGAAGGGGTCACCAGTCGCAGGTGGGCGCGTCGCCTCATGGGGAGAACGGTCCTCCTGCGCGCCGGGCCTGCCTACCCGCATTACTACCCGTTGAACCGCTTTCCGGCCGGAATTCCACGTCGCGGAGCACCTCTTCTCAGCCGTGCGCGAGCCCCCTACTCTCGGATTCCAACCGCGCAGAGGTGTGTACCGACATGGCGAATCCTGCGTACTTCCCTCCCCCGCACTCCGCCCGCATCGGGATGAGCGATGTGGAACAGCTGGAGTCGCAGACGCGTTCCCTGCGCTCGGTCGACTACCAGCACGGCGGAGGGGCCTGCCGGGACGCCGTGGTCGTGCGGATCTACTGGGCGCAGCAGCTGCTCGCGGCCGAGGCGTCCGACGTGGTGCGCGCCCGGCTGCTGTCCGCCGTCGCCGACCTGCACAACCTGGCCGGGTGGACGTCGTTCGACAGCGGCCAGGTCGGGGCGGCGTACCACCACTTCGACCGCGCGCTGGACTTCGCGCGGCACGACGAGGACCTGACGACCAACATCGTGTACCGGCGTGGACGCGTGCACCTGCACCACGGCGCACCGGGTGATGCGTTGGCGTACTTCCAAAGGGGCGCCTTCGCGCCGTTGGCGGCGAGCATCATGTTCGCGAACGAGGCGTGGGCGTACGCACGCCAGGACCGTGCCGACGAGGCCTTGCGCGCGTTGGGCAAGGCGACGGACTCGTTCGCGGCGGCGGACCTGGCGCACGTGCCGGACTGGGCGCGGTTCCACGACGAGACCGACCTGGTCGCGATGACCGGCATCGTCCACACCGAGCTCGGCGACACCCGCGCCGCCGTTCCCGCGCTGTGCTCGGCGATCGAGGCCTTCGAGCCCTCGATGGCCCGCAGCCGGACGTTCTGCCTGATCGCGCTGGCGACGTGCCACTTCCTCGACGGTGACGCCGACGAGGGCCGGGCGGTGGGCGAGCAGGCGGTGGCCGCGGCGCAGGAGCTGCGGTCCGAGCGCGTGTGGGACCGGATGCGGCCCCTGGTGCGGGCCGCCGCCTCCCGCGGCATCGCGCTGCGGTGACCCCGGACGATCTTTGCAGAACCCGAACATCCGGCGGACGTGGTCCTGACGGTGCCCGGTCATCGTTTCCGGCATGAACATCGCGAGGATCGGTGGGCTGGTGGCGGGAATGCTGTTGCTGGGCGCGGGGACCGCGTCGGCGCAGGAACCGGTCACGATCAGCCCCGAGAAGGTGCAGAAGATCTGTTCCGAGCGCGTGCCGCGGGTCGAGGCGAAGGTGAAGGCGCTGACCGACCGGATCAACAGCACCGCGGAGACGCTGGGCTCGAAGAAGTGGATCGAGCAGAAGGCGGCCGACGCGCGCAAGGACGGCAACACCGCGCGTGCGGACGTGCTGGACGCGCGGCTGAAGCTGCGGGACGCCCAGCTCGTGAAGCTGGGCAAGGCCGCGGAGCGCGTGGGCAAGTTCAAGTCCGAGCACTGCGGGTCCAAGTGAGGTGGGTCGCGGCCCTGGTCCTGCTGGTGTCGCTGACGGCGTGCCGGGGCGAGGCGCCGCCGTCGGACCTCGATGATGTGGAATCAACGCTGAACAGCATCGAGTCGGACATCAACCAGCCGGGGTGAACGCGTGGAACGTGGCCTGGTGCTCGTCGTGGAGGACGAACCGGCGATCGCCGAGCTCGTCGCGCTGTACCTGCGGCGCGACGGATTCGGCGTGCACCTGGAGTCCTCGGGGGACGCGGCACTGGCCGCGGTCCGCTCGCTCTCGCCGGTGGCGGTGGTCCTGGACGTCGGCCTGCCCGGCATGAACGGCATCGAGGTCTGCCGGGCGCTGCGCGCGTCCGGCGACTGGACCCCGGTGCTGTTCGTGACGGCACGCGACGACGAGGTGGACCGGCTGCTGGGCCTGGAGCTCGGTGCCGACGACTACATCACCAAACCGTTCAGCCCACGCGAGTTGGCATTGCGGGTCCGCACGGTCCTGCGGCGTTCGTCGGTCGTGCCGGACGTTCTGCAGGTCGGTTCCGCACGGCTCGACGTCGGTGAACGGCGTGCGTTCGCCGGTGCCCAGGAGGTGTCGTTGACCTCGACGGAGTTCGGGCTGCTCTCACACCTGATGAAGTACCCACGCCAGGTGTTCTCTCGAGAGCAGCTCCTCTCGGCCGTGTGGGGTTATTCCTCAATGGCCGGCACACGGACCGTTGACGTCCACATCGCCCAGCTGCGCGCCAAGTTCGGTGCTTCGAGTCCGATCAGGACAGTGCGCGGCGTCGGCTACTCGGCGGACGCGTCGTGAACCTCGCGACCCGGATAGCGCTGGTGTGCCTGGGGGTCGCGTTCGTCGCCGTGCTGATCGCGGGCGTCGTGTCGACCCGGCAGGTCCTCACGGCCTCGCAGCAGGTGAGCCGCGACATCCTGCGCTCGCAGGCCGACGTGGTGGCGGGCCAGATCTCCAACGACCGCGTCGAGCAGGTCCTGGAGGGCCAGGGCATCGCGATCGTGCGGATCTCCGCGTCCGGCGAGCTCTCGGGCGAGGACCGCGCCGCCGTCCGGGCGGCCCGCGAGGCGGGCGCCGGCCGCGTGACGTCGGGAACCCCGGTGTCCGGCGTGAGCGGCCGCCTGAACGTGGAGGCCCGCCAAGCGGGAGCGGGCGGCTTCGCGCTGGTGCAGGAGACCGAGACCAGCGGCGCCTACCGCAAACTGGTCCGCAACATCCTGTTCGCGCTGGGCATCGGCCTGGTGGTTGCCTGCCTGGCGGGCCTGGCCCTCGGCACCGTCCTGGCCCGCCCGCTGCGCCGGGTCGCCTCCGTGGCGCACTCGATGAGCGCGGGCCGCCGCGACCTCCGCGTCCCGGTGGTCGGCACCGTGGAACTGGCCGAGGTCGCCACCTCGGTGAACGTGCTGGCGGACGCCCTGCACCGCAGCGAGTCCCGCCAGCGCGACTTCCTGCTCTCCGTCTCCCACGAGCTCCGCACCCCGCTGACCGCGGTGACGGGCTTCGCCGAGTCCCTGGCCGACGGCGTCGTCACCGGCGAGCAGGTGGCGCCGGTCGGCACCGTGATCCTGGATGAGGCCCGGCGCCTGGACCGCCTGGTCACCGACCTGCTGGACCTGGCCCGCCTGGGCGCCGACGACTTCGGCCTGGACATGGCACCGGTGGCCCTGGAACCGGTGGTCCGCTCGGCCGCCGAGGTGTGGCACGCCCGCAGCCACGCCCGCGGGGTGCAGTTCGCGCTGGAGGTCTCGGCCTCGCCGGTGGTCCACGCCGACCCCCGCCGCCTGCGCCAGGTGATCGACGGCCTGCTGGAGAACGCCCTGCGCGTGACCCCGGCAGGCCGCCCGGTCGTGCTGGCGCTGTCGTCCGTGCTGGAGGTGCGCGACGGAGGCCCAGGCCTCGCCGCCGAGGACTACCCGGTGGCGTTCGACCGAGGGGTGCTGCACGCGCGCTACCAGGACTCCCGGCCGGTGGGCACGGGCGTGGGCCTCGCGCTGGTGCACGGGCTCGTGACGCGGATGGGCGGCACGATCACCGCCGGTCCGGCGCGGGAGGGCGGGGCGGCGTTCACCGTGGCGCTGCGGCCGGCGTCAGGCCTCACCCAGCAGCTGCGACGGGAAGACGACCCGGCTGGCTGACGGCACCGGCTCGCCGTTCCTGGCGCTCGCCGCCTCGTTCCAGACGTCCAGGACCGCGGCGAACAGGTCGTCGATCTGCCTGCCCGTGCGGGCACCCAGCGACCGGCTCGACTTCCAGTCCACCGCGCGCCACCGGCCGTCCCACGTGCGCCGCGACGCGTTGGCCAGCGGCTCCAGCGCTTCCTGCAACCGGTGTTCGAGCCCCTCGCCCACGGCCTTGGACCCCGACGCCTCGACCGCGCCGGCCGCCTCGGGAAGGCGCGACCACGACACCACCACGACGTGGTGCCAGATCTCGGGAGGGTAGGTGTTCGCGAGGTGGTGGCTCTCGCCAATGGCGAGGTCGCGCAGCCGGCGTTCGGCCTCCAGCGTCTGCCCCACGTACAACAGCCCCCACTGCAGCCAGACGCCGTAGACGGCGGGCCCGGTCAGCGGCGGCTCGGCCGTCAGCGCACGGCCGAGCCGGTGCGCGAACTTGTACCGGTGCTGCCGCCACGCGAGAGAGGCCTCCCGTGTCGCCGCGACGTCGCGCATCGCGTGCCACCAGCGGTCGAAGGCGACGTCGGGAACACCGGGGTCCATCGCACCAACCTAGCGATCACTTCGCCTGCGGCAGCTTGACCTTCTTCTTCGCGCCCGGCGACGACGGCGGCGGCACCACGGGCCCGATGTCCCCGTCCGGCGCCTCGTCCAGGTCCACGATCACGGGAGCGTGGTCGCTGGGCCCGGTTCCCTTGCGCGCGTGCCGGTCGATCCACGCCGCCTCCACCCGAGGCGCCACCGAACTCGACGCGAGCACGAGGTCGATCCGCATCCCCAGGTCGCGGTGGAACATCCCGGCCCGGTAGTCCCAGTAGCTGAAGATCCGTTCGTTGGGCCAACGGTCGCGCACGACGTCGTGGAACCCCAACGCCTCGATGGCCTGCAGTGCGGCCCGTTCGGGTTCGGTGACGTGCGTCGACCCGATGAACGACTCGGGGTCGAAGACATCGGCGTCGGCGGGTGCGATGTTGATGTCACCGCACACCAGCGCGTCCGCGGGACCGGCGTCCAGCACGTCGCGCAGTGCGGCCAGCCACTCCAGCTTGTACTTGTAGTGGTCCGACTCGGGCTCACGCCCGTTGGGCACGTACAGCGAATGCACGCGCACACCACCACACGTCGCCGCCACGGCACGGGCCTCCACGTGCGGGAAGCCCGGCGCTCCCGCGATGCCGACCTCGACGTCGTCCAAGCCCACGCGGGACAGCAGCGCCACGCCGTTCCACTGCGTCTCCCCGAACAACGCGACCTCGTAGCCGCGTTCAGCCAGCGCGTCGCCGAGCAGCGCGGTGAAAGCCTCATCGGCCAGCTTGGTCTCCTGCAGGCACACGACGTCCGGCTTCCGCTGGTCGAGCCACGGCAGCAGGCGGGGCACGCGTTGCTTGACGGAGTTCACGTTCCAGGTCGCCACTCGCACCCGTTCCACGGTAGTCATCGCGGCTCGAGCCCGCATGGAACAGCCGCCCCGGCCAGCAGCACCGCCGCGGCGACGACCAGTGCCGCGCCCGTGCCGGACGGGCTGCCCGCCACCGTGCCCAGCACCGCGACGCCCAGCACGGCACCCGTCTGGCGTGCGGAGTTCACCGCGCCGGAGCCGACCCCCGCCTGCGCCGGCGGCACCGCCCCGACCACCGCGGTCACCAGCGCCGGGACCGCGAACGACACCCCGGCCCCGAGCAGCGCGAGTCCCGCCAGCGCGACGACGACCTGGTCACCGGCCCACGCCTGGACCGCCGTGCCGGCCGCCATCGCCGCCATGCCCGCGACGGCCGGGGCCCGCGGTCCGACCCTCGCCACCAGCCGTCCCGTGAAGATCGGGTTGACCGCCGTCGGGATCGTCAACGGCAGGAACGCGAGGCCGGCGGCCGCCGGGGAGAGGTGCCAGGTGGCCTGGAAACGCAGGGAGAGCACGAAGAGCACGCCGGACAGCCCGAAGTTGACGACCACGCCCGCGACCAGCCCCAGCGAGAACGTCCTCGACCGGAAGAGCGACAAGGGCAGCATCGCAGCCTCACGTCGTTGGGCACGCACGAAGACCACGGCGCCAGTCACGGACACCGCGAGCGCCACGAGGACCTCCGGTGCCGCCCAGCCGAGCGGTCCGGCCTGGACGAGCCCGTACGTCAGTCCCGCCAGCGCGACCACCGCCGAGACCTGCCCGGTGACGTCGGTGCCCCGGCCGGTCGCGCGGGCGGTCTCCGGCGCCAGGCGGACGGCGATCATGACGGCGGCCAGCGCGAAAGGCACGTTCACCAGGAAGATCGCCTGCCAGCCGAACGCGTCGGTGAGCAGCCCGCCGACCACGGGCCCGGCCACGAGACCGGCACCGCTCAACGCCGCCCACACCCCCATCGCCCGCGCCCGTTCCGCCGGCGCGCTGCAGCTGCCGGCGATCAACGCCAGCGACGTCGGCACGAGCAACGCGCCCGCGATGCCGAGCAGGGCCCGCAGACCGACGAGCACGCCGGTCGAACCGGCGAACGCGGACGCCGCGGACAGCACGGCGAAGCACCACAGCCCGATCAGGAACACCCTGCGGGCGCCGTAGCGGTCCGACCACGCCCCGGCGGTCAGCAGCAGAGCCGCGAAAGTGAGGGTGTAGGCGTTGGACACCCATTGCAGCGATGCGAGTCCACCGCCCAGGCCCGCCCCGATCGCCGGCAGCGCCACCGTGACGACCGTGGTGTCGAGCAGGACCAGGAAGTAGCCGAGCGACAGCCCGAACAGCAGCAGTCCCCGCCGGTGCACGGGCGTGGACGCCGAGATGATTGCCATGCCTCCACGATCACCGGTGTCCGGTGCCGGACGGAAACGGGCGATTACGATGAGGACCATCGGCACGACCGATGCATCCGGGGGATCTTCGTGGAGCTCAGGCACCTGCGCACGTTCCGCGCGGTCGCGAGAACGCTCAACCTGACCAGAGCCGCCGCCGAACTGCACTACGCGCAGTCCAGCGTCACCGAACAGGTCCAGGCGCTCGAGGCGTCGCTCGGCACCCGGCTCTTCGACCGCGACCGCCGCCGGCTCAGCCTGACACCGGCGGGCGAACGGCTGGTCGGGTACGCGGACCAGGTGCTCGCGCTCGTGGAGGAGGCGAGGGCCGCGGTCGAGGACGACCACGCCGAACCCGGCGGCCCGCTGACCATCGGCGCGCTGGAAACGCTGTGCTCCCACCGCATCCCCGAGCTCTTCGCCCGTTACCGCGCACTCTGGCCGCGGGTGCGGATCTCGCTCGGCGAGGGCGGCAGGGGCGAGCTGTACGACGCCGTGCGACGCAACGAGATGGACGTGTGCTTCACCTTCGGCGCCGCACCGGACGACCCCGCACTGGCGAGCGAGACCCTGACGACCGACCGCCTGGTGGTCATCACGCCACCGGGCCACCCGCTCGCGACACTCGGCGGGATCAGCGCGAAAGACCTCGACGAAGTCGGTTTCCTCGCCACCCCGAAGGGCTGCGGCTTCCGCGAGATGCTGGACCGGCTGCTGCCCGCCGCCGGCGCGCCCGGCCCGTTCGTCGAAGCGGAACTGGCGAGCCTCGCGGCGCTGTGCCGGTGCGTCACGACCGGTGCGGGCTGCGGGCTGGTGCCCGAGATCGCCGCCCGCGACCACGCGGCACGCGGTGATGTGGCGGCGATTCCGTTGCAGGGCACCGATTCGCTGACTGCGGTGACCATGACGTGGTTGCGGCGCCAGGAGAAGAAGCCGAGCGTCGCCGCGCTGCTCGCGATGGCTCGCGAGGTGTTCGTCTAACCGAGCACGGAGAAGACCTCCTCGGCCCGGTCCCGCTCCACGAACATCCGCCACGCCGTCTCGGCGATCGCGTCCGGGTCGAGCGTGTGCCCGGCCAGGTTCCCGAACTGCTCGGGCCTGCTCGCGACCATCCGGTGCACGTCACCGCGTTCGACCACACCCCCGATCGTGAGCGTCCCCGCGTACACGCCCTTCCCGGCCAGCGCCGCGTGGAGGGTCAGCGCGTAGTTGCGGATCGCGGCGGACGACAACGCGAGCGCCCCCAGCACCGGCATCGGCCGCACCGAGCTCAGCCCGCCCGCGAACAGCAGGCCGCCCCCGCGCTCGACCACGTCCGGCAGCACCTTCCCGACGACGTCGACCGCCGGGTAGAGCCAGTCCATGGCGGCACGCGCCTCGGCGGACGTGGTCGTGGTGATCTCGCCGGGCATCTCGGCCAGGTCCGTCGCGCCCGGCCCGTAGTACAGGACGTCGACGGGCCCAACGGAGTCCAAAGTGGACAACAAAGCAGCGGTGTCGCGCACGTCCACGGCGAACGCCCGCGCCTTCACCCCCTCCTCCGCCAGCGAGGCGACGTACTCGTCGTGCCGATCAGCACGCCGCGAGACCAGCACGACGTCGTAGCCCTCGCGCCCGAACCGGTGCGCGACGGACATGCCGAGCCCGGGCCCGACCCCGAGCACAACAGCGTTGCGAGACATGGCTTCCCCCATTCAGACCGCTAATTCGAGGCAACCCTCGACTTACTCCGCCGACGCTACCACAAAAGATGAGGGCACCCTCGACTTAACCGCCGCGTAGGATCCACCGCATGGTCACCGCGTCGAGGCCGTTGCGTGCGGACGCGGCACGCAACAGGGAGAAGCTCCTGGCAGCGGCCACCGACCTGTTCGCGGACCGCGGCCTGGACGTGCCGATGGAACACATCGCCCGCAAGGCGGAAGTCAGCATCGGCACGCTGTACAAGCACTTCCCGACCCGCGAGGCCCTGGTGGCGGAGATCTTCCCCGGCCGCCTGGCAGCCCTGGACGTGATCGGCGAGAAGGCCCTGGCCGACCCGGACCCGTGGCGCGGCTTCGCCGGCTACCTGCACGACCTCTACGCCCTGCAGGCGCAGGACCGCGGCCTGAACGACGTACTGGCCCGCGACCTGCCGAACGCACCGGAGGTCGTCTCGGCCTGCCACCGCGGCACCAGCCACGCCGAGCTCCTGATCGAACGGGCCGCCGAGGCTGGCGCGCTGCGCGCGGACTACTCGATCAAGGACATGGCCACCCTCACCAGGGCGATGGCCCAGGTCATCAGGGACACGCCGGACGAGTGGCGGCGCTTTCTGTCGATCTACGTCGACGGCCTGCGCGGCTGAGCCCGCGGGCCGGTGTCGTCCCCCGGAAGACCCGGCAGGCGACGCGGTCCGCGCTCTCCGCGGACACACCGCACCCCGAGACTGGTGGGGCAGGTCGGATTCGAACCGACAACCTGACAGATTATGAGTCTGCTGCTCTGACCGGTTGAGCTACTGCCCCCTCGCAGCGGCGCCCTTCCCCTGGCTCACGCTGCGTGGGTGGAGGATACCGATCACGCCGAACGGGTCTTGCGCGCCCCCGTGGCGAGCGACACATAGGCTTGCACCCGTGCGTCTGACCCTCCGCGACTTCACCCCGGCGGACGAGCCCGAGGTGCTGCGGCTGTTCGCCGACTGCGACGACTGGTTCCAGGCCACCACCGGCCACCCGTCCGGGCCCGGTGACGTGCAGAGCCTCTTCTACGCGCTGCCGGAGGGGGCGGCGTTCGAGCAGAAGCGGCTGCTGGTCGCGCAGGCCGAGGGCATGATCGGGTTCGTGGACCTCGTGCTCGACCACCCGGCGCCGGGCGAGGCCGGTGTCGGGTTCTTCCTGGTGCCGAAGGACCTGCGGCGGTGGGGCATCGGCACGGAGATGGTCAGGGCGCTCGCCGCGCGGTTCCCCGGCGTCACGCGGGTGCACGTGCGGCTCGACGACTTCGCGCCCGGCCGGGAGTTCCTCCGGGCCACGGGGTTCGTGCTCAACGGTCAGCGCGCGGTGCTGGAGCTCGCGCCCAGGTCCGACGGGCGGTAGCCGTCCGGGTAGCCGGGGTACGTGCGGTTGCGGGTGCGGGTCAGTTTCAACGTCCGGCGCGCGGGCAGCCAGCGGACCACGCGCGCCCGTGCGCGCAACGCCAGCCGTCCTGCCGTGCTCACCCACGCCGGCGGTGCGGCGAAGCCGAACGCGCGCACCATCAGCGGGTCGAGCATGCCGATCACGGCTCGGGAGACGGCCGGCTCGAGCACCGACGGGTACCACGAGCAGAACAGGTCGAGCGTGTACCGGCCGATGCGGTGGTTGGACGGCGCGAACACGAAGTGCTCCTGCTCGTACGCCGTCTTGAACGCGAGGAACTCGTCGTACGACGCGGGAATCTCGCGGATCCCCATGCGGGTGCCGACCGCGCGGTAGAAGTGGAACGACGCCAGTCGCTCGTGCTGCGTCAGCGGCCGCCAGCCGTAGCGCGACAACCACTCGATCGGGTCGAAGACGAACGTCGACAGCACGTAGAGCATGTCGTCGTTCGAGATGTCGTACCTGCCGTGCTGGCGGTTGACGACCCGTAACGCCTCACGGCCGCGCGGGGAGTCGTAGCCGTGCTCGACCAGCTCGGCCATGAGCACGGCCGTGTCGTCGTAGCGCTTCTGCGGCCGCCGTTCGAACTCGCCGGTGCGCTCCAGCAGGCCCGAGATCGTCGGGACGCAGTACGTGCGGAACAGCGCCATCTCCAACGACTTCTGGTAATCCCACGGGAACTCGAGGCCCGCGGAGATCCGCACGATCTCCTGGTGGTCGGCGACGGGGTCGAGCGACGAGATCCGGCGGAGGTTCGCGAAGCGGGCCATGCTCCCCACGCTGGCGCACGCCCGCACAAAGCGAAAGACCCCGGTCGATGGACCAGGGTCTCGGCGTAAGCTCCCCCAACTGGACTCGAACCAGTAACCCTGCGATTAACAGTCGCATGCTCTGCCAATTGAGCTATGGGGGAATGTTCTGTTGTTCGTTCCTGTCAGGCTTGGTTCCTCCTGACAGTGGGTAACTCTACATGAGTCTCGAAACGGGTTCTGCAAGCACCCCCACTTTGCGAGAAAATAGGGCCTGACCAGGCACGATGAGAGGAGACCCGCATGAAGGGCATCATGGTCGGTGCGGCGATCGGCTACGTGCTCGGCGCCAAGGCCGGGCGCGAGCGCTACGACCAGATCGTGCGCCTCTGGCACCGCTTCACGTCGAACCCCACGGTGCGCAAGACGGCGAGCCAGGCCAAGGACAAGGCGTTCGAGGCCGCTCACCAGGCGAAAGACCTGGCGGCGGACGCTGCCGAGAAGGCCTCCGAGAAGGCTCCGTGGAAGAACAAGGAGCAGTCCAACGGCCTGCCCGTCACGCGTCTGACGTGACCGGCTTCACACCTGCGCCACCGCGAAGATCCGTCTGAACGGGAACCAAGTCGTGCCGTCGGCTCGCCGGGGATAGGCCTCGCGCAGCCGCGGCGCGAGTTCCGCCACGTAGGCCTCCCAGTCCGGCGAGGACAGTGCCGCGCGCACGGGCCGCAACGCCGTGCCGCTCACCCATTCGAGCACCGGGTCCGGTCCGGAGAGCCGCTGCACGTACGTCGTCTCCCAGACGTCCACTGTGGAGCAGCCACCCAGCAGGTCCGCGTACTCCACGGGTGCCAGCACGGGCTTGTCGGCGCGGAAGACGTGCGCCAACGCCTCTCCGCCGACCTCGCGGATTAGGCGGTGCGACGGGTCCGCGAAGTTGCCGGGCACCTGGAACGCGAGCCACGCCCCCGCCGGCAGCGCCGTCGTCCAGGACGACACGATCGAGGGATGTTCCGGCACCCACTGCAGGACCGCGTTGGACACCAGGACGTCGGTGTCCGGCAACGGCTTCCACGTCGTCACGTCGTCCACCCGCGCGTCGACGCCGGCGGCCCGGGCGGCCTCCACCATCTCCGGCGACGAGTCGAACGCCTCCACCACGGCCCCGGGCCAGCGGGCGGCCAGCGACGTCGTCAGGTTGCCGGGGCCGCAGCCCACGTCGACCACGCGCCGGGGCTCCTCGGCCCTGATGCGCGCCACGAGTTCGTAGAACGGCCGCGCCCGGTGATCGGCGAAGGCCAGGTACTGCGCCGGATCCCACATGCGGCTAACAGTACACGCGTACTGCTAGCCCGCAAGCCTCGCGGCGAACGGGGCCACGGCCTCGCGCACCGACTCCAGGTCCACGCCCGCGTCCCCGCGCGCCTGCCACACGACGCCGTCCTGGCCGGGGATCTTGCGCTGCAGGATCCACACACCGGGCGACTCGACGCGTTCGCGGTGGCGGATCGAGCCCTCCACGCGCTGGCTGATCGCCCGCAGCACGCGCCGCGGGTCGTCGACCGCGAACCGTTGCGCCGGAAGGTCTTCCAGCAGCACGACGGGGCCTTCGGCGGACGCCTCCACGGCTTCCACGACCCGCAGCGCGCCCTCCCACTTCACCTTGCTGACGAGGTGCCAGCCGATGCAGCGCGGACCCGGCACCCACAGCCCGAGCGAGGTCACGACGAGGTGCCCGCCCTGCACGGCCGTGTGGGCGATCACCGTCTCGTCCTTCTCGAGCGTGCCGGTGAACCCGTCCGGTGACCCGTCGCCGAACAGCCGTCGCAACAGTCCCACTACAGCACTCCCGCGCTCTGCTGCAGGAGCGCCTTGCGGTACTCCTCCAGCGCCACCAGGTCGCCCCACAGGGCCCGGTACTCGTCGGCGTCCTTGATCGGCGAGAGCCGGCGCAGCCGCGACTTCACGTCCTCGACCTGCTTGCCGACCTGCACCTCCTGCAGCCGCGCGATCACCATCGACACGTAGCGGAACTCGTCGTTCTGCTTGACGGCCAGCGGTTCCACGGCGAGCTCGGTCAGCACCGACTTCACCGACGCGTGCGAGCACTCCTGCGAGATCGCGTCCAGGTACGTCGTGCCCGCGAGCCCGGAGGCGGCACCTCCGGCGGCGCGGATCGCGCGGTGCAGCGCCACGTACGCGGGATCGGTGAACGCCTCGTCGGGCAGCGAGTCGTACAGGGGCCCGGCGTACTCCGGCAGCCGCAGCGCGACCTTGAGCACCTCGCGCTCGGGCACGAGCCGCGGGTCGCGCGGGTTCGGCCGCTGCGGGCCGTCGACCTCGACGCCGAGCGCCATCTGGTTCGGGTCGGCCCGCGGAGCGGCGACGGGCGCCTTGCCCCCGGCGGTCTGGCGCACCCGGCGCACGACCATCGCCTCGTCGTCCCAGCCCACCCACCAGGCCAGCCGGGTCGCGTAACCGTCGCGCTTGGCGCGGTCCTTGATCTGCGCGACGAACGGGACCATCTTCTTCAGCGCCTCGACGCGGCCGTCGACCGAGTCGAGGTCGTAGGCCCTGAGCTGCGCCTTGATCGCGAACTCGATCAACGGCGTGCGCCGCGCCACCAGGTCGCGCACCGCCACGTCGCCCTTGGCCTGCCGCAGCTCGCACGGGTCCATGCCGTCCGGCGCCACCGCGATGTAGGTCTGGGCGGAGAACTGCTGCTCCCCCTCGAACGCCTTGAGCGCGGCCTTCTGGCCCGCCTCGTCGCCGTCGAAGGTGAAGATGACCTCGCCGTTCACGTCGTCGTCGATCAGCAGCCTGCGCAGCACGTTCATGTGGTCGGTGCCGAACGCCGTGCCGCAGGACGCGACCGCCGTCGGCACGCCGGCCAGGTGCATGGCCATCACGTCGGTGTAGCCCTCGACGATGACGGCCTGCTTGCGCTTGGCGATCTCCCGCTTGGCCTGGTCGAGGCCGAACAGCACCTGCGACTTCTTGTAGATCACCGACTCGCTGGTGTTCAGGTACTTGGCCTGGATCGGGTCGTCGTCGAAGATCCGGCGCGCGCCGAACCCGACGACGTCGCCGCTGATCTCCTTGATGGGCCACAGCAGCCGCCGGTGGAACCGGTCGATCGGCCCCTGCCTGCCCTCCTTCGTGAGCTGCGACTTGATCAGCTCCTGGAGCTCGAACCCGCGTCCGAGCAGGTGCTTCGTGAGCTTGTCCCAGCCGCCGGGCGCGAACCCGCAGCCGAACTGGCGCGCGGCGGCCTCGTCGAACCCGCGCTCGGCCAGGAACTCGCGCGCCTGCTGCGCCTCCGGCGAGGCGAGCTGCTCCGCGTAGTACTCGGCGGCGGCCTTGTGCGCCTCGATGAGCCTGCTGCGCGTGCCGCGGTCGCGCTGGATCGTGGCGCCGCCGCCCTCGTAGACGAGCTGGATGCCCGCGCGGTCCGCGAGCCGCTCGACCGCCTCCACGAACGAGAGGTGCTCGACCTTCATCACGAAGGCGATCACGTCGCCGCCCTCGCCGCAGCCGAAGCAGTGGAACGTGCCGTGCGACGGGCGCACGTTGAACGAGGGCGTCTTCTCGTCGTGGAAGGGGCACAACCCCTTCAACGCGCCGCCACCGGCCCTCTTGAGCGAGACCTGGTCCCCCACGACCTCGTCGATGCGGCTGCGCTCACGCACCAATGCGATGTCGCTCTCCCTGATGCGTCCTGCCACGCGTCCGAGTCTAATCCTTTGGCAAACTGCCAACCGTGACCACGGCCGACGTCTTCGGACTCCACCGCACGCACCTGATCGGTGTCGCCTACCGGCTGACCGGCAGCGTCGCCGACGCGGAGGACGCCGTGCAGGAGGCCTGGCCGCGATTCGCGAGGGCCGAGGGCGTCGTGGACGCGCGGGGCTGGCTCACGACCGTGGTCAGCCGCATCTGCCTCGACCGGCTGCGCTCGGCGGCGGTGCGCCGCGAGACGTACGTGGGTTCGTGGCTGCCGGAGCCGTGGGTCACGACCCCGGAGGACGACGACCCGCTGGCGGCGGTCGTGCGCTCCGACGGCGTGCGGATGGCGGCGCTGGTGCTGCTCGACAAGCTCACGCCCGACCAGCGGGTGGCGTTCGTGCTGCACGACGCGTTCGCGGTGCCGTTCGGCGAGATCGCGGAGGTGCTCGGCGTCTCGGAGGCGGCGGCCCGCCAGCACGCGTCCCGGGCCCGCAAGAGCGTGACGGGGTCCGCGCCACCGCCGCGCGCCGCGCTCGACGAGCAGCGCGAGGTGCTGGAGAAGTTCCTCACGGCGATGGCGAGCGGCGACCTGGACGCCGTGCTCGGCCTGCTGCACCCGGACGCGGTGATGGTCGGCGACGGCGGTGGCAAGGCGCGCACCGCGGTCAACACGGTCTCCGGCGCGGACAGGGTGGCCCGCTTCTTCCTCGGCCTGCTGCGCAAGTACGGCTACCCGCGGACCCGGCCGGTGCTCGTCAACGGCGACCTCGGCCTGGTCATGGCCGCGCAGGGCGAGGTGGCGCCGCGCGTCACCACCTTCACCGTGCACGACGGCAAGGTCGCCGCCATCTACGACGTGGCGAACCCGGACAAGCTCGGCCACGTCGAGTTCTGATCACCACCGCAGGCGCAGGAGCTTCCCGACGTCGCGGAGCTTCGGGATCGCGCTGATGACCTTCATCTGGACGCGCCCGGTCCCGGGCAGCGCCTCCAGGTGCGGCAGGTCCACGCTGCGCCAGGCGTCCACTGTGGTCAGTCCGGGGTGCAGGGCCTCGACCTCGCGCGGGTCGTCGACGCCCCAGTGCAGGACCGCCCCGGCGTTGCGCACGGCCGGGACGAACTTCTGCAGCTTGATGCCCCACGACCCGTAGACGTCGAACAGCAGCTCACCGCTGGAGAACCGCTCGGTGATCCTCCCGATCAACGCGTGCCCCTCGGCCTGTGTGAGGTACATCGACAGGCCTTCGAACACGGCCACCACCGGCCGGTCAGCCGGGACCTCGCCGAGCCACGCGTCCTCGGTCACCGACGACGCCACGAGCCGGTAGTCGCCGTGGACCTCGGGCAAGAGCTTGTGCCGCAACGCGACCACGTCCGGCATGTCCACGTCCACCCACCGCACGGTGCCCGGCCGTTCGACCCGGTGCGCGCGGGTGTCCAGGCCGCAGGCGAGGTGCAGCACGGTGCACGACGGCGTGCGCCGGAGGAACTCGCGCGTCCAGTCGTCGAGCACCCGTGCGCGGATGGCGACGCCGACGGCCGAGGTCAGGTTCATCCCGGTCTTGGCGAAGTCGTAGTCGATGCGGTCGACCGCGCGTCTGGCCTCGTCGTCGTGCAGCACCGACGCCGGCCGCCCGCTGTCGACCGCCCGGCCGTACAGCGTGGCGAGCATGGTCTCCTGGGCACCCGTCAGGGTGATCTTCTCCACCCGCCTAGTGTGTCGGGACGCGGCAGGCGTCACCACTGGTGAACCCCTGGTCCGCGATCCCGAAGGCGCTGTTGAACCGCGCCCGCTGGTTCTCCAGCGCGATCTCGTAGGTCAGCGCGACCAGTTCCCGGCGCCCCAGCAGCTCCTCCAGTTCGGCGACCTGCTCGTCGGTGACGGTGACGGGCGTGTCCGTCATGGCGTCGGCGTACGCGAGCGCCTTGCGTTCGAGGTCGGTGAACAGCTCGGACGTCGCGTACGAGTCGATGTGCCGGAGCCGCGCGATGTCGAGCCCGCCGTGCTTCATCAGCATCGCGCCGAAGTCGACGCACCACGAGCAGCCGAGCTTCACCGCGGTCCGGTAGACGCAGAGCTCGGCCAACGGGCCGTGCACCGCCTTCTTGACCGCCAGCTCGTGCCGGCCGCTCGCCAGCAGCAGCCTCGGGTGGTGCGCCATCACCGTGACCGGCTCGGGCACCGCGCCGAACTCCCGCCGGGCGAACCGGTAGACGGCCCTGGTGAGCAGGCCGGCGTCCCCGTGGGGAACTCCCTTGATCCTCGTCATGACCACTGGACGGGACGGCCCCGCGAAATGTGACACCTTTGGGTGACTGGGGCCTGACGCGGTCAACTCATAGGGTCCCTGCATGAGCAACGACTTCGTGCTGGACATCGACCACGAGTCGGCCGGCCTGCTGGCGGGAACGCTGCTGGCGGGCGATTCGTGCGCGGTTCCGGTGCGGCACCAGAACGTCAAACTGCTGCTGTGCGCGCTGCCCGGCGAGGACGGCATGCGCCTCTTTTTGCGGCGCAACACCCCGAGCTAGCGGCGGTCGTAGACCTCGACGTACTCCATCAGCAGGTCGCGCGACCGTTCGTTGTCGAGCGCGACGGCGTGCATGCGCTGGAAGATCGTCACGGCCCGTTCGACGGTTTCGGTGTCGCTGGCGAGCGTCCAGTTCGCCAGGTAGACGAGCGGTGGCTCGTGCTCGTACTGGATCAGCGCGTAGTCGAGCCCGACCGCCGCCGCCCCGCCCGCGCTGACCGGCACGATCCGGATCGACGGCGCGTGGAACAGCAGGTGCAGGACCTGGTCCTCCATCAGCCGGTTGTTCCCGACGACGGTGTTGAGCGCGTACTCGTGGATGAAGAACACGCACTGCGGCAGCACGCCGTCGCGCTTCAGCTCGGGCGCCGGGGCGAGGCCCAGCGCCCCGGCCAGCGCCTTCGCGTAGCACTCGGTCCGCAGGAGAACGGGAATGGTGACGCCGCTGAAGCAGGTGATCCTCGTGGCGCCCGCCGCGGCGAGCACGACGATCTGCTCGCCGGCACCGTGCTGGGTCATGCCCGGAACGGTAAAGGGATGATCATGATCTCGCCGCGCGAAACGCTCGCCCTACAGGGCGAATGCCCTTCCCGAACGGTTACGGACGGGCGATCTGGGCGAGGAAGTAGACCGCCTTCGAGGCGGCGTGGCGGACGGCGAGCAGGAACGGCCGGTCGACGTCCACGACGACCGGGTCCACCGGGATCTCGAACGACACGGTCCGGAACGTGACCGCGGTGGCGGCGGCGCCTTCGAGGCCCTGCTCGTCCAGCCGCAGCACGGCCTCGTGGACCACCTCGTCGACGTGCATCCGCTCGTCCGGCGAGAGGCCGGAGAAGTCGGCGTCGCGGGTGAACATGTGCTCCACCCCGAGCTGCCGCAACGTGTTCTTGAGGGCGAACTTCGCCCGCACGTCCACTTCGGGCAGCGAGAGCTCGAGCCGGGTGAACGTCTCGGCGTCGAACACCGCCGGGTCCAGGGGCTGCTCCAGCGACTCGTCCGGCAGCAGGACCACGGCCTCGACCCCCGAGTCCGCCGGCAGCACGATCGTCTGCCAGCCGCCGCGGTGGGCGTAGCGGAACTTCTCGGTGACCTTCATGGTCGGCACGTCCACGACGCCGCCGGGCGCGTGGAACGGCTTCGCGGCGGTCTCCCCCGCGGCGAACGGGGTGAGCCAGCCCACCTTGAGGTAGAGGGCGTTGACGATGATCGCGGCGGCGTCGGCGGGCGGCGGGTCCGTCAGCAGTTCCGGGACGAGACCGCGGGTGGTCTCGGCGACGTCGGTGTTGACCAGCTTGCGAACGGTCGACGGGTCGGAGAAGGCCGTGCGCCGCACCGAGGACGTCAGCGAGAAGCCCGGGTCCAGGGTCAGCTCGTCGTCGGCCCACAGCGTGTTCGCGACGGCCAGTTCCGGCACGTCGAGCGCGGCGGAGGCGTCGAAGCCGCCCAGCAGCCCGTCGAGCTCGGTGCGGGTCCGGCCGCGGGCGGCCTCGCGGGCCAGCGCGAGCGCACTGGCCACCGAGTACGGCGACCAGCAGGCGTTGGCGGACGGATCAGGGACGGCGACGCGGTGCAGGTCCAGGGCGAAGTCGGCCTGATCGGTCACAGGGTCTCCTCTGCTGGCGCGGGCCTGGCGGTGACGTCACGATCGGCGATCGTCCGCCACGGCCTCGAAGCTACGCCGATGCGCGGTGCCAGGCCACGGCCTGCGCGTCCGTGAGCAGGGCGACCTGGTCGACCACGACGCGCAGTCGTGCGGCGGGCGAGGAAGCGGCGGCGAACACCGGGCGGAACGCCGGGTCGAGCAGCGTCGGCCGCTCCAGCAGGCGGGCGACGAGCTCGGCGACCAGTTCCCGCTGCGCCGCCTGCATCGCGAGGCGGGCGGGGTCGCTCATCACGTACCGGACGGCCATCGCCTTGAGCAGCGCCACCTCCGCGGCGACCTGGCGCGGCACCTCCAGCGCCGCGGAGTAGCGCGTCAGCGGCCCGTCGCCGTGCACGGCCCTGGTCGCGGTGACGGCGGCGGAGGCGAAGCGGCCGACCAGTTCGCTGGTGAGGTTCTTCAACGCCACCTGCGCGCCGAGCGACCCGTCGTACTCGTGCTCCGTCCAGTACGCGATGACGGGCAGCGCGAGCAGTTGGCCGGCGGTGGCCTCGAGGTCCGCCACGGACTCGTCGGAGAACGTCTTGGCGGCCAGCGAGGCGATGGCGGCGCGTTCGTCGGGACGGGCCAGCGCGCCGAGGCTGATGCGGTGGGCCAGCACGCCGTCCTCGACGTCGTGCACCGAGTACGCCACGTCGTCGGACCAGTCCATCACCTGCGCCTCGATGCATCGCGCACGATCCGGAGCGCCCTCGCGCATCCACTCGAACACCTCGGCGTCGTCCTCGTACACGCCGAACTTCACCATGCCCGGCGTGCGCCTCCACGGGTACTTCGTGGACGCGTCGAGCACCGCGCGCGTGAGGTTCAGGCCGTGCGCGGACTTGGGTTCCAGGCGGGCGAGGATGCGGAACGTCTGCGCATTGCCCTCGAAACCGCCGCACGGGCCCGCGAGCTCGTTGAGCGCCCTCTCGCCGTTGTGCCCGAACGGCGGATGGCCGATGTCGTGCGCGAGACCGGCCGTGTCGACGATGTCCGGGTCGCAGCCCAGCTCCTCCCCGATGCCGCGGCCGATCTGGGCGACCTCGAGCGAGTGCGTCAGGCGGGTGCGCGGCACACCGGTGACCTCGGAGCCCTCACCGGGACCGACGACCTGGGTCTTGCCCGCCAGCCTGCGCAACGCCGCGGAGTGCAGCACGCGGGCGCGGTCGCGGGAGAACGGCGTGCGCGTGTCGGTGCGGGCACCCGGCAGCACCGCGGTCTTCGGGTCCTCGGTGAGCAGGCGCTCCGCGTCGTGGCCGGTGTATCCCATCACCCGATTTTAGGGAGGTTGAGCTCCTCGAACACGCCGGCGTGCGCCTTCATCAGGCGGTAGTAGAGCAGGGCTCCGGTCTCGCGCTTGATGTAGAACCACTGCGTCTCGCGCGTCTGCACGTTCGGGCCGACGCGGGTGGGCGAGGTCCAGGCGCGCAGACCCGCGTCCTCGGCCATCGTCCTGGCGCGCAGCGAGTGCCAGGGGTCGCTGACGATCACGGCGGTCTTCAGGTCGCGCTCCTTGGCCACGGACGCGACGGCGCGCAGCGACCCGAGCGTGTCCGCGCCCTCGCCGACCTGCAGCACCCGGTCCTCCGGCACCCCGTGCTCGACCAGCCAGAGCTTGCCGACCTGGCCCTCGGTGAAGTTGTCGCCGGGCTGGCGGCCGCCGGTCGTCGCGATGTGGCCGACGACGCCCTCCTGGTAGAGGCCCAGCGCGTGCTCCAGGCGGGCCTCGAGCACGTCGGACGGGACGCCGTTGTACTGCGCGGCGCCGAGCACGATCGCCACGTCGGCCTTGGTCCAGTCGTCGACGCGCGCGACCTGCCAGACGCGGAACGCCGTGCCGCCCACCACGAGCACGCCGATGACCAACGCCCCGAACACGAGGCGCAGCACGATCCGGCGAATCCTGGCGAAGGGCTTGAGGGGCGTGGTCCGCACACCCAGCATGGTTCCAGACCGGGCCGGTCTCGCGTTGACGCCCCTGCGAGGATCAACGTCATGCCCGCTGAACAGCCCACCGTCCTCGCCACCTCCGGGGGCTGGCGCCCCGGCCGCCGCAGCGCACTGGAGTTCAACAAGCTGATCCACTTCGCGCTGGAGCTGTCCGGGGTGCAGGGGCGCGCGCCGCGGTTCCTGCACGTCGGCACGGCGGGTGGCGACCAGCGGGCGATGAACGCGAACGTGGCCGAGGCGGGCGCGATCGCCGGCGTCGACGTCTCGTTCCTCAACCTCTTCACGATGCCGCCGACGAACGACCTGGAGAGCTACGTCCTGGCGCACGACGTGGTGTGGGTGGGCGGCGGGTCGGTCGCGAACCTGCTCGCCGTGTGGGAGGTCCACGGCCTCGGCCCGGTGTTCCGCACGGCGTGGGAGGCGGGCGTGGTGCTCAGCGGCGTGTCGGCGGGGTCGATCTGCTGGCACACCGGCGGCACCACCGACTCGTTCGGCCCGGACCTGCGCGTCGTCACGAACGGCCTCGGCCTGCTGCCCCACGGCAACGGCGTGCACTACGACTCCGAGGAGCAGCGCCGCCCGAAGGTCCACGAGGCCGTCGCGTCCGGCGTGCTGCCGAAGACCTACTGCACCGACGACGGCGTCGGCCTGCTCTACCGCGGCACCGAGCTCGTCGAGGCGGTGACGGAACGTCCCGGCTCGGGCGCATACGTGGTGGTCAGGGACGATTCTTCAGAAACCGCACAGGAGGAAGCGCTCGACACCAGGGCCTTGTGAGACGGACCTTGGAGGTGTGCGCTGGGCTCTGATCCTCTTCCTCGTGGCGGCCGTGTTCGCGATCCCGGACGCGTCGCCGTGCCTCGCGCACGCGAAGCCGTCCGCCGACGTCTCGCGCGGCCCGGACCTCGTCAGCGAACCCGATATATCGGATACCACCTCCGAGCCGAGCTCGGCGATATCCGATATATCAGCAGCTGACATATCGGATATCGCTGCGACGGGCGGCGCGTCCGACGTCGGCGTCGCCGTCTTGGACCTGGAGACCGGCCAGGTGGTGTCGACCCAGGGCGACAAGCCGTTCTACTCGGCGTCGCTGTCGAAGCTGATCCTCGCCGTCGACGCCTTGCAGCAGCAGCAGTTGTCCGCCGACGACCAGGACCTGATCCACCGCGCGCTGAGCGCCAGCGACGACAACGCGATGGACGTGCTGTGGACGAGGTTCGACGGCATGGACGCCATCGGCCGGGTGACCACCGAGGCGGGCCTCACCGGCACGCACGCCCCGGACGACCCGTCGCAGTGGGGCGAGGTCGTCATCACCGCCGACGACATGGTGCGGCTCTACCACTACGTCTTGGGCTCATCGGTGCGCGACGCGGTCGTCGCCGCCCTGTCCGCCGCCCCGGCCACCGCCGCCGACGGCTTCGACCAGGCCTTCGGGCTCCTCGGTGTCACCGGCGCGTACGCCAAGCAGGGCTGGATGTACTACCTGCCGAACGAGGTCTACCTGCACAGCGCGGGCGTCCTCGACAACCGCTACGCCGTCGCCGTCCTCACGACGAACCCGACGGGGAACTGGACCACGGCCCGCGAGTCGATCGACACCGTCACGCGGGCCCTCCTCGGCAGGCTCACCGTCCAGGGCTGAGCCGCAGCACGACGAGCGGGTGGCGCTAGCAGCCGACCAGACGCGCGGCCAGGTACGACTCGAGCTGGTCCATCGCCACGCGCTCCTGCGACATCGTGTCGCGCTCCCGCACCGTCACGGCGAGGTCGGTGAGCGTGTCGAAGTCGACCGTCACGCAGAACGGCGTGCCGATCTCGTCCTGGCGGCGGTAGCGGCGGCCGATGGCGCCCGCGTCGTCGAAGTCGACGTTCCAGTTGCGGCGCAGCGCGGTCGCGAGGTCGCGGGCCTTCGGCGAGAGGTCGGCGTTGCGCGACAGCGGCAGCACGGCGACCTTGACGGGCGCGAGACGCCGGTCGAGCTTCAGCACGACGCGCTTGTCGACGCCGCCCTTGGCGTTCGGGGCCTCGTCCTCGGTGAAGGCCTCGAGCAGGAACGCCATCATCGGGCGGCCGACACCGGCTGCCGGCTCGATGACGAACGGCTTGTAGCGCGAGTTCGTGGCCTGGTCGAAGTACGACAGGTCCACGCCCGAGTGGTTCGAGTGCGTCGTGAGGTCGAAGTCGGTGCGGTTCGCGATGCCCTCGAGCTCACCCCACTCCTGGCCGCCGAACTTGAAGCGGTACTCGATGTCGACGGTCCGCTTCGAGTAGTGCGACAGCTTCTCCTTCGGGTGCTCGTAGTGCCGCAGGTTCTCCTTCGACACGCCGAGGTCGGTGTACCAGCGGGTGCGCTCGTCGATCCAGTACTGGTGCCATTCCTCGTCCGTGCCGGGCTCGACGAAGAACTCCATCTCCATCTGCTCGAACTCGCGGGTGCGGAAGATGAAGTTGCCCGGCGTGATCTCGTTGCGGAACGACTTGCCGATCTGGCCGATGCCGAACGGCGGCTTCTTGCGCGAGGTGGTCTGCACGTTCAGGAAGTTCGTGAAGATGCCCTGCGCGGTCTCGGGGCGCAGGTAGTGCAGGCCCTCCTCGGTCTCGACCGGACCGAGGTGCGTCTTGAGCAGGCCGTTGAACATCTTCGGCTCGGTGTAGGAGCCGCGCACGCCGCAGTTGGGGCACGGCACGTCGGAGACGTCGCCCTCGGCGACCTCCTTGCCGGCGCGCTCGGCGTACTCCTCCGACAGGGTGTCCGCGCGGAACCGCTTGTGGCACGACTCGCACTCGACCAGCGGGTCGACGAACGCCTCGACGTGACCGGAGGCGACCCACACGTCGCGCGGCAGGATGACCGACGAGTCCAAGCCCACGACGTCCTCACGGCCGCGGACCATGAAGTTCCACCACTGGCGCTTGATGTTGTCCTTGAGCTCCACGCCGAGAGGCCCGTAGTCCCACGCCGAGCGGGTACCGCCGTAGATCTCCCCGCACGGGTAGACGAACCCCCTGCGCTTGCAGAGGCTGACAACGGTCTCAATACGATCGGCGGCCAACGGGAACTCCATCGGGGGAATCAGATTCGGGGGCCCAAGCCTAGCCCGTCACGTTGCGCCCCGAACGGGCGACCGGCGGCCTACCCTGCACGAATGGAAGACCGGCTGAGAGAGCTGTGGGACTTCGCGGACCTCGACGGCACCGAGGCGAGGTTCCGCGCGCTGTTCGGCGACGTGGGCACCGACGACGAGCGCGCGGAGGTGCTGACCCAGCTCGCCCGCGTCGCGGGCCTGCGGGAGGACTTCGCCGCGGGGCACGCCCTCCTCGACCAGGCGGAGGTCCTCGTCGCCCCCGACTCGACCGGCCGGGTCAGGGCGCTGCTCGAACGGGGCCGGCTGCACCGCTCCGGCGGCGACGCCGAGGCCGCGCAGCCGCTGTTCGTGGCGGCGTTCGTCCTGGCCAAGACCCGCGGCGACCTGTCGCTCGCCGTCGACGCCGCGCACATGGCCTCGCTGGTCGACGACCCGGAGAAGTGGACGAAGCAGGGCCTCGAGATCGTCGTCGCGCACCCCGAGCTGGTGCGCTGGCTCGGCCCGCTGCACAACAACCTCGGCTGGTTCTACTACGAGAACGGCCGCTACGACGAGGCGCTGGAGGCGTTCGAGAAGACGCCGGAGGCGTACGCGGAGAGCGGCAAGGCCAAGACGCTGCACGCGCTGGGCAGGCCCTTCGAGGCCGCCGAGGCCGCGCGCCGGGCGCTGGAACTGCTCCCCCACGACTCCCACGAGGAGTGGGTCGCGGAGATGCGGGCTATCGCCGCCGCGGGGTAGCGGGCCCGGAGGCCTCGCCCAGCCGGACGGTGAACGCGTCCTCGGCCAGCAGGCTCGTGTGCTCCTCGACCTGACCGCCGACGCTGGTCAGGGCCGGTTCGTACAGGGCGGGCTCGTCGGTCAGCGCCTCGGACAGCAGCGGGACGACGTGCTCGCGCACGGGGAACGGCGACATCGCGCGCCGGTAGGCGACCACCGACTCGAACTCGACCGTCAGCACCCACCGGTCGTCGGCGTCGGTCGACCGGGCGAGCGTGCCGCGCAGGCAGCCGGGCTGCGCCGTCAGCAGCTTCAGCGCCTCCTCGACGCGCGTGGTGAACGACTCGGGATCGGATACGCGGAAGCGGCACACCAGCAGCACGGTGCAAGGATGGCACGGTGACCGACAAGCGCCCCCTGCTGCCCGGCGACGGACCGCTCGCGCGCGTCCGACCGGCCGTGGCGTTCGTGCTCGTGCTGGGTCTGTTCATCACGGGCGTCTGGGTCGGCGGCGCGGTCGGCGCGGTGCTGCTCGGCGTGCTCATCGCCGGCGCCGCGGTGCTGCTGGCGGCCACCTGGAAGGTGCTTTCCCCAGCTCATCGCACATTGCGCGTGGTGGTCCTGCTGGTACTGGTGCTCATCACCGTAGAATTGGTTGTGAAAATCCCTACCAGGTGAGGTGCGCCGCCATGACAGCTCAGTTGCACGGCGAGCACTCCCCCGAACGCGCGGCGCCCGCACCAGCGCCGAGACACGCCGCCCACACGCTCACCGAGGCAGGTGACCTGCTGCGCGCTCTGGCCGCACCGGTCCGCATCGCCATCGTGCTGCAGCTGCGGGAGCACGACCGCTGCGTGCACGAGCTGGTCGAGGCGCTGGGCGTGGCCCAGCCGCTGATCAGCCAGCACCTGCGCGTGCTGAAGTCGGCGGGCGTGGTGCACGGGGAGAGGCACGGCCGGGAGGTCGTGTACCGGCTGGTGGACGAACACCTGGCGCACATCGTGGTGGACGCTGTGACGCACGTCGAGGAGAAGTTGTGACCGGACTGAGGTCCACCAAGCAGCGCACCGCGGTGTCGAACCTGCTCGACCAGCTCGACGACTTCCGCAGCGCTCAGGAGCTGCACGAGGAGCTGCGCCGCCGCGGCGAGGGCATCGGCCTGACCACGGTGTACCGCACCCTGCAGTCCCTCGCGGACGCGGGCCAGGTCGACGTGCTGCGCACCGACTCGGGCGAGGCGATCTACCGCCGCTGCTCGGCCCACCACCACCATCACCTGGTGTGCCGCCACTGCGGCCGCACGGTCGAGGTGGAGGGTCCCGCCGTCGAGAAGTGGGCTGACCGGGTCGCCGCCGAGAACGGCTTCTCCCAGGTCAGCCACACCGTCGAGATCTTCGGCACGTGCGCGGAGTGCACGGCCAAGGGCCTGAAGTAGCCCGCTGGAGGAGCTCTACGACTCGTAGGGCTCCACCGGCTCGGCGACCGCGGTGAACGACTCCACGGTGAAGCTCGGCACCCACGAGTTCTTCTCGTTCGCCGACTTCGGCACGACCTGCCCGGTCACCTCGACCCACTGCTCGTCGGGCAGCGCCGGCACGTCCCCGGTCATCCGCACCTTCAGCGGCCGGGCGTCCGCGGCGCAGCACGAGATCGCGAGCCGCGCGACGAACGAGTCGCCCTCGGCGCGCAGCAGGAACCCGGTGAGCTTCACCCGCCGGCCGTCCAGCGTGCCCGACTCGTCCCAGGCCGTGCGCGTGACGAACTCCGTCATCGACAGCGGGATCACGTCGCCGGACGGCAGGTCGCCGAGCAGGTTGCGGGACCGCTGCGTCTGGTTGGTGTCGGCGGCGGAGTTGACCACGTCGCCGCCCAGCGCGGGCGGCGAGATCAGGAACACCGCCATCACCGGCAGCAGCATCAGCCAGGTCGAGCGCGACGAGTGCGCGTGACCGTGGTCCTCGGCCGCCGCCTTGCCGCGCCGGATGTCGGTGACGATCGCGAAGAGCGCCAGCCCGATCATCACCACGCCGGCGGCGATCAGCAGCGGCAGCAGGCTCTTCTGCACGTACCGCAGGTACAGGCCCGAGAAGCTGATCTTCAGCAGCGCCCCGCCGAGCAGGACCAGCAGGATGTTCTGGGTTTCCCGCCTCACAGCAGCACCACTCCAGACACGACCGCGCAGAGGATCGCCACCACGAACGTCGCGGGGGCGAAGCGGAAGGCGAAGGACTTGCCGAACGCACCGGCCTGCAGCGCGATCAGCTTCACGTCGACGGCCGGGCCGACGACGAGGAACACCAGGCGCGGCAGCAGCGGCAGCGCGGAGAACGCGACCGCGACGAACGCGTCGGCCTCCGAGCACAGCGCCAGGATCACGGCCAGCAGCGCCATCACGATCACGCCGAGCACGATCTGACCGCCGAGCGTCTGCATCCACGCGACCGGCACGAACGTCTTGAACGCCGCCGCGAACAGCCCGCCCAGCACCAGGAACCCGCCGGCGTCGACGAGGTCGTGGCGCGCGCTCTCGGCGAACACCGCCCACTTGTTGCGGCCGGTGTGGTCACCCATGCGCGCCAGCGCGCGTTCGGCGATCCACTCCATCTTGCCGAAGCGCACCCACAGCCAGCCCATGACCATCGCGGTCAGCAGCGACCCCGCGAACCGCGCGACGACCATCATCGGGGCGTCGTTGAACGCCACCGCCGTCGAGACCAGCACGATCGGGTTCACCGCGGGAGCGGCCAGCAGGAACGTCAGGGCGACCGCCGGTGCCACGCCCTGCTGCATCAACCGGCGCGCGACGGGCACCGAGGCGCACTCGCACCCCGGCAGTGCCACACCCGCGACACCGGCCACCGGCACGGCCAGCGCGGTCTTCGACGGCAGCAGCTTGCGCAGCGCGGAGGCCGGCACGAACGCCGCGATGGCACCGGAGATCAGCACGCCCAGCACCAGGAACGGCATGGCCTGCACGCAGATCGCCACGAACACCGTCGACGCCGTGCGCAGCTTCGGCACGTCCAGCAGGTCGACGAGCCGGGACTGGAAGAGCAGTGCGAGAACGAGGATCCCGCACAGCACCTCCAACGACGTGATCTTCAGCCGAGGCGGGCCGGAGCGCCGCTTCGACGATCGGATCTCGCCGGTGATCGTCATTCCGCGTCCAGGTCCAGCAGCCTGCGGTACTGCCGCGCCATGCCCTCGCGGATCTCCTCGGGCGAGGGCGGCTCGGCGAACTCGGCCTCCTCCTCCACGAGCTCCTCGTCGTCGTCGAAGTCGACGGGCGTGCCGTTGACCGTCTCGTCGGCGTCGGCCTCCTCCTCGAGGGCGGCCTCGCGGAGCTCCTCGATCGTGGCGCTCACGTCCTCGGCCGACAGCGCGGGCAGCATCGGCTTCACGATGGCCAGCACGCCTCCCTCGGCGTCGTCCAGCGCCACGGCCTCGGCCAGTGCGACGGCGTGGTCGCGCTCGTAGGGGCCGCAGATGAACGAGTCCCAGTCGTCGCCGCCCGACGGTTCGAACGTGACGGTCCACGGGAACTCGTTGACGTCCGAGTCCTCTTCCGGCTCGTAAATGATCACGCCACCCATGGAGGGTCCTTTCTCAAGAAAACCGGGAGAGGAGCTCGCCGCGCACCTGCGACGCGGTCGACACGACCAGCATCAGCAGCGTGCTCAGCGGCTCGGGCTTGAGGCCGTCGGCCGGGAACGCGTACCGCAGCATCACGTCCGTGCCGCCGCGCTCGCTCGCGATGACGCCGAGCGTCCCGAACAGACCCTGACCAGCGCGTTCGGCGACCCACACGGCCGCATCGCCGGGCAGGTCCCACGCGACCACGACGGTCAGCGAGAGCACGGTCAGCCCCTCGGCCAGCTCCATGCCCTGCACCGCGCACGGCACGTCGCCGTGGCGGAAGCTCAGCGCGCCGTCGTCGTCCACGGACACGTCGTGGAACAGCTCCAGCGCCTTGCGCGCGGCCTCCAGGGCCTCACCGCTCGCGTTCACGACACGACCTCTTCTTCGTCGGAAGGCTTGTCGACGGCACCGCCGAAGCGCCGGTCGCGGCCCGCGAACTTCTCGCAGGCGCGCCACAGGTCGCGGCGGTCGAAGTCGGGCCACAGGATGTCCTGGAACACCATCTCGGCGTACGCGGACTGCCACAGCAGGAAGTTCGAGATGCGCTGCTCGCCCGACGGCCTGATGAACAGGTCCACGTCCGGCATCTCGGGCTTGTACATGTACTTCGCGAGCATCCGCTCGTCGACCTTGTCCGGGTTGACCTTCCCGGACGCGACCAGCCGGGCGATCTCGCGGGCGGCGTCGCCGATCTCCGCGCGGCCGCCGTAGTTGACGCACATGACGAGGTTGAGCACGTCGTTCTCGGCCGTGCGGACCTCGGCGTCCTGCAGCTGCTTGATGACGCTGCCCCACAGGCGCGGCGAGCGGCCGGCCCAGTGGATGCGCACGCCCATCTCGTCGAGCTCGTCGGTGCGGCGGGCGATCACGTCGCGGTTGAAGTTCATCAGGAAGCGCACCTCCTCGGGGCTGCGCTTCCAGTTCTCGGTGGAGAAGGCGTAGAGCGAGAGCCACTTCACGCCGAGCTCGATCGAGCCCCTGGCGACGTCGAGGACGACCTGCTCACCGCGCTTGTGACCCTCGACCCGCGACAGCCCGCGCTGGTTGGCCCAGCGGCCGTTGCCGTCCATCACGATCGCGATGTGCTTCGGCACCAGGTCGGCGGGGATGTCCGGGGGCGTCGCACCGGAGGGATGCGGCTCCGGTGGGCGCGGGACGCGCTTCTCCCGCTCGGAGCGGCGACGACGCAGCATGGAACCAGGCTTCCTCTCGCGAAAACCGTTGTCGGTAGGCGCCAGACTAGCCGTCCGCCGGCTGCGCCTTCCGCTCGACCAACGGCAACGACCGCAGCTGCCGTTCGAGGTGCCACTGCAGGTGCGCCGCGACCAGGCCACTCGCGTCCCGGCGGGCCAGGTGCGGGATCTCGTCGACCACGTGCCACTGTCCGTGCAGCAACGCCGACAGCAACGCGAGCGTGTCCTGCGACGGCGACGCCGACCCCGGCGGACGGCAGTTCGGGCAGCACGAGCCACCGGCCTGGACGCTGAACGCCCGGTGCGGGCCGGGGTCGCCGCACTTCGCGCACTCGTTGACCGCGGGCGCCCACCCGGCGAACGCCATCGCACGCATCAGATAGGCGTCCAGCAGCAGCGACGGGTCGCGTTCGCCCGCCGACAACGCCCTGAGCGCACCCGCGACGAGCAGGTAGAGCCGCACGGCCGGTTCGCCCTCTTCGGCCGTGAGGCGGTCGGCGGTCTCGACGATCGCGCACGCCGCCGTGTAGCGCTGGTAGTCGTTCACGATGCCCACGCCGAACGCGTCGAGCGTCTGCACCTGCGTGATGATGTCGAGCGTCCGGCCGGGGTGGAACTGCACGTCGACGTGGCAGAACGGTTCCAGCCGGGCACCGAACTTCGACGACGTCTTGCGCACGCCCTTGGCCACGGCGCGGAGCTTGCCGTGGCGCTGGGTCAGGAAGGTGATGATCCGGTCCGCTTCACCGAGCTTCTGCACGCGGAGCACGATGCCGGTGTCGCGGTACAGGTTCGCCATCTACAGCCCCGCCATCTAGAACCCCAGGCGGCGCAGCTGCTTCGGGTCGCGCTGCCAGTCCTTGGCGACCTTGATGTGCAGGTCCAGGTACACGCGGGTGCCGAGCAGCCCCTCGATCTGCTTGCGCGCGGTCATGCCGACCTGCTTGAGCCGCTCACCCCGGTGCCCCAGGATGATCGCCTTCTGCGACGGCCGCTCCACGAACACGAACGCGTGGATGTCCGTCAGGTCGTCACGACCCTCGCGCGGCATCATCTCCTCCACCACCACGGCGATGGAGTGCGGCAGCTCGTCGCGCACGCCTTCCAGCGCGGCCTCGCGAATCAGCTCCGCGACCAGCGTCTGCTCCGGCTCGTCGGTCAGGTCGCCGTCCGGGAACAGCTGCGGGCCCTCCGGCAGCTTCTGCAGCAGCAGGTCGCTCAGCCGGTCGACCTGGAAGCCGTCGACCGCGGACACCGGGATGATCTCCGCGAACTCCATGACCTTCTGCAACGCGAGCAGCTGCTCCATCACCTGCTGCTGCGAGACCAGGTCGGTCTTGGTGACGATGCCGATCACCGGCGTGCGCTTGGCGACCTTCTCGAGCTCCGCGGCGATGAACTTGTCGCCGGGACCGACCTTCTGGTCCGCGGGCACGCAGAAGCCGACCACGTCGACCTCCGACCACGTCTCGCGCACCAGGTCGTTGAGGCGCTGGCCGAGCAGCGTGCGCGGCCGGTGCAGACCCGGCGTGTCGACCAGCACGAGCTGGCCGTCCTCGCGGTGCACGATGCCGCGGATCGTGTGGCGGGTGGTCTGCGGCTTGCTGGACGTGATGGCGACCTTCGTGCCCACCAGCGCGTTCGTCAGCGTCGACTTCCCTGCGTTCGGGCGGCCGACGAAGCACGCGAACCCGGAGCGGTAACCATCCATCAGTCCATTGTCCCTCTAGCCGGTTACGGCCGTGCGGTGGCCCTCAGACCTGCTTGCGCAGCTCGCCGGAGGTGTCCGCGAGGTACACCGGACCGGACGGCGTCAGGTCGCGCACGGCCGCCAGCGACTCCGCGTCCACCCGCGACTCCCCGGTCACGACGACCGCGGCCTCCAGCCCTTCGGCACCACCCGACACCGCCGCGGCGACCGCGGCCTGCAGGGCGGTGAGCTTCAGCGACGGCAGCGCGACGGTCGACGCGTTGTACGTGCGGCCGTCGAGATCACGCACCGCCGCGCCCTCCGCGGCGCCGTTGCGCGCACGGACGGACCTCGCCAGCGTGACGAGCTTCGCGTCCTCGGGGTCCAGCTCACTCATCTTCTTCGGTCTCCTTCTGCACGGGACGCACGAGCACGGTCGTGACGCGAATGCGGCCCCGTTCGTCCTTGCCGCCCTCCGCGCGCATGCGCAGGCCCGCGATCTCGGCCTCCGTGCCGGGCAGCGGGACGCGCCCGAGCCGTTGCGCGAGCAGGCCGCCGACGGTCTCCACCTCGTGGTCGTCGAGGTCGGTGCCGAACAACGCGTCCAGGTCGTCCACCGGCAGCCGGGCGCTGACCCGCACCGCGCCGTCGTCGAGGTGCTCGACCGGCGGGCGGTCGTCGGTGTCGGACTCGTCGGTGATCTCGCCGACGATCTCCTCGAGGATGTCCTCGATCGTGAGCAGGCCGGCGGTACCGCCGTACTCGTCGACGACGATCGCCATGTGCTTGCGGGACAGCTGCATCTCGCGCAGCAGGTCCGCGATCGGCTTCGAGTCGGGGATGAAGCTCGTCGGCCGCATCAGGTCCGAGACGGTCTGCGGGTCCTCGCCCTCGGCGAGCGTGGCCCGCATCAGATCCTTGAGGTTCACCACGCCGAGCACGTCGTCGACGCTCTCGCCGATCACCGGCACGCGGGTGTAGCCGGTGCGCAACGACAGCGCGAGCGCCTGCCGCAGCGACTTGGCCTGCTCGATCCACACGATCTCGGTGCGCGGCACCATGATCTCGCGGGCGATCGTGTCACCCAGCTCGAACACCGAGTGGATCATCTCGCGCTCGCCCTCGTCCACGACGCCGCGTTCCTGCGCCATGTCGACGAGCTCGCGCAGCTCGACCTCGGAGCTGAACGGGCCCTCGCGGAAGCCCTTGCCGGGCGTGATCGCGTTGCCGACCAGGATCAGCAGCTTGGACAGCGGCCCGAGCACGCGACCGAGCTGCCGGACCGTGCCCGCGGCGAAGAGGCTCACGGCGTACGGGTGCTGACGGCCGATGGTGCGCGGTCCGACCCCGACGAGCACGTACGACACGACGAGCATGCTCAGGCACGAGTACAGGACGGCGACCCAGTCCTGTTCCACGTAGTCCAGGAACACCGTCGTGACCAGCACGGCCGCCGACATCTCACAGGCCAGCCGCAGCAGCAGCAACAGGTTGACGTGCCGAGGCCGGTCGTTGAGCACCTGCAGCAGTTGCCCGGTGCCCCACCGTCCTTGCCGTTGCAGTGCCTCCACCCGTGCGCGAGAGACGGTGCCAAGCGCGGCGTCCACACACGCGAAGACGCCGCCGGCAAGCACGAGCAGTACGGCCAGCACGATCACACTGGCAGGGTTCGCGCTCATCCCGCGTCAGTCTTCTTCGGGGTGCTGCAGGGGCCGCTGCTCGTCCAGGCCGACGGCACCGAGCACCTTGTCGTCCGCACTGCGCTGGTGCGCGGCCCGCTCGGCCTCGTCGCGCGCGTTGCGGAAGTCCGACAGGATGCGGTTCTGCAGCGTGAACATCTCGCGTTCCTCGGCGGGCTCCGCGTGGTCGTAGCCGAGCAGGTGCAGCACCCCGTGGACGGTCAGCAGGTGCAGCTCGTCCAGCAGGCCGTGCCCGGCCTTCTTGGCCTGGTCCTTGGCGAACGCGGGGCACAGCACGATGTCCCCGAGCAGCGCGGGCCCGAGCCCGGCCGCGTCGGGCCGGCGCGCGGAGTCCAGCTCGTCCATGGGGAAGGCCATGACGTCCGTGGGACCGGGCAGGTCCATCCAGCGCTCGTGCAGGTCCGCCATCACGTCCAGCTCGACGAGCAGGACGGACAGCTCGGCCAGCGGGCTCACGCCCATGCGGTCCAGCGCGAAGCGGGCGGCGGAGACGATGGAACCCTCGTCGACTCCGACGCCCGACTCGTTGGCGATCTCGATGCTCACGGCGCCTATCGTCCCCGGCGCTGGTTCCCCCGGCGTGCACCGGGTCCGTGATGAGCGCCGTTCTGGTCCAGGACGTCCTGCTGGACCTGCCACTTCTCGTACGCGTCGACGATCTCGCCGACCAGGCGGTGGCGCACCACGTCCTGGCTGGTCAGCACCGAGAAGTGCACGTCCTCGACGCCTTCGAGGATGTCCTTGACGACCCGCAGCCCGCTGCGCTGCCCGCCGGGCAGGTCGACCTGGGTGATGTCGCCGGTCACGACGACCTTGGAGCCGAAGCCCAGGCGCGTGAGGAACATCTTCATCTGCTCGGGCGTCGTGTTCTGCGCCTCGTCGAGGATGATGAACGCGTCATTCAACGTACGGCCACGCATGTACGCGAGGGGCGCGACCTCGATCGTGCCCGCCTGCATGAGACGCGGGATCGCGTCCGGGTCCATCATGTCGTGCAGCGCGTCGTACAGCGGGCGCAGGTACGGGTCGATCTTGTCGTTCAGCGTGCCCGGCAGGAAGCCGAGCCGTTCGCCCGCCTCGACGGCCGGGCGGGTCAGGATGATCCGGTTGACCTGCTTGGCGTGCAGCGCCTGCACGGCCTTGGCCATGGCGAGGTAGGTCTTGCCGGTGCCGGCGGGGCCGATGCCGAACACGACGGTGTTCTTGTCGATCGCGTCGACGTAGTGCTTCTGGTTCAGCGTCTTCGGCCGGATCGTGCGGCCGCGGCGGCTCACGATGTCGAGGCTCAGCACCTCGGCGGGCGACTCCACCTCGTTCGCGCTCAGCATCGTCACGACGCGGCGGACGGCGTGCTGGTCGATCGACTGGCCGCGGCTCGCGAGCGTGACGAGCTCGGTGAAGACGCGTTCGGCGAAGGCCACGTCGGCGGGCTCGCCCGACAGGGTGATCTCGTTCCCGCGCACGTGCACGTCGGCGTCGAGCAGCTCCTCGACGAGCCGGAGGTTCTCGTCGCGCGACCCCAGCAGGCTGAGCACCGCACCATCGGGCACGGCGAACCGGGACTGACCTTCCTTGCCGCTCTGCTGTGTTTCTTCGGCCACGTGGCCCCGGCCTGCTTCCTGTCGCTCGGATCTGGTGCCGTCGATGCTAGTCCGGCCGAAAATGAGTGGCTACCGGATTGCTCACCGTGTGTGCTCACCGGTTGTGGAGATCCGCAGGCTTGGTGTCGAGGACGTACCCGAGTGCATGAAGCTCATCACGGACCGGGGTTGGACGTGGACGCCCGCGCAGTGGGAGCTGATGCTCGAGCTGGGACCGGGGTGGGGTGCCTTCGACTCGTCCGGCCTGCTGGGCACGGCGCTGACGACGCCGTATCCGGAGATGCAGGCGATCAGCGGGGTGCTGGTCGCGTCCTGGGCGGGTCGGCGGGGCATCGGCACGCAGCTGATGTCCAATATATTGGATATCAGTCCGTCCACTCTGTACGCGACCGCCATGGGCGAGCCCCTGTACGCCAGGCTGGGCTTTCACCCCGTCGGGGCCACGACCGACTACCACGGCGTGTTCCCCGGTGAGGCCGCCGGCGTGTCGCGACCGGCCACCCCAGCGGACGCGGAGTGGCTGTCCGACCTGGACCGCGAGGTGAGCGGCTACACGCGGCTGGCACTGTGGCGCCGTCTGCTCGACCCGGCCACGCCGTACACCGTGCGGACGAACAACTCCGGCGTGATCGCCACCCGCCCCAACCCCGAGGGGTTCACGGTCGGTCCGCTCATCGCGCCCTCGGCGGCGGGTGCGTGCGACCTGGTCGCGGACGTCACGGCCGGCGCCGGCCGGGTCCGCGTGGACACCGGCAGCGCCGAGGTGGGCGCCTACCTGCTGGACCGGGGATTCGAGAAGCGCGCCGGCGGCTGCACGCTGATGGTGCGCGGTGCCGACGACGTGCCGGGCGACCGTTCGCGCTACTTCGCGCCCGCGTCGCACGCACTGGGATGAGCTGGGGAAACCGTGGAACTGCGCCGACTGGGACCGGCCGACCTGCCGGCCTGCTCCGACCTGGCCGAGAGCCGGTCGTGGCAGCGCGAGGAGAAGAAGTGGGAGTTCCTGCTGGAGCACGGCGAGGGCTGGGGTCTGTTCGACTCCGACGGCCTCGTCGGTACGACGATCGTGACGCACTACCCGGAGCTGGCGTCGATCAGCATGGTGCTGGTCGCCGACCGCGTCGCGCGTCAGGGCATCGGCCGCCGGCTGGTGTCCCATGTATTGGATACGGGTGTGTCGACGTTGTTCGCGACGTCGATGGGCCGCCCTCTCTACGAACAGCTCGGCTTCCACGCCGTGGGCTTCACCGACATCCACGTCGGCACATTCACGGGCAGGCCGGCTGATATATCGCATATCGCGACGGCCGCCGACCTCGACGACCTCGTCGAGCTCGACGTCGAGGTCACCGGCCTGACGCGGCCGTTCCTGTGGGAGTCGTTGCTCGCCATGGGTTCGGTGAGGGTGTCCGAGCACGGCGTCGCGGGCACCTGGCCCGTTCCCGGCCAGCAGACGATCATCGCGGACTCCCCCGCCGACGCGTGCGCGCTCATCGCCGACTGTGCGGCCGGCGTCGAGAGCGTGCGCGTGGACGTGCACGACCCCGAGGTGGTCGCGTTCGTGCGCAAGCACGGCTTGGAGTCGTGGGGCGCGCCGACGTGGATGGTTCGCAACGCCGACAGGCTGCCCGGTGACCGCGCCCGCTACCACGCGCCGCTGTTGCAGGCTCTCGGCTAGAGCTTCTGGCCGCCGAGCAGGTGCAGGTGGGCGTGGAAGACCTCCTGCCCGCTGTCGGGCCCGGTGTTGAACAGCAGCCGGTAGCCGCTGTCCGCCACGCCTTCGGACTCGGCGACCTCCTTCGCGGCGGCGAAGAGGTCGCCGAGCCGGTCACCGTCGAGGTCGACGGCGTTCGGCACGTGCTCGCGCGGGATGAGCAGCACGTGCACGGGCGCCTTGGGCTGGATGTCGCGGAACGCGAGCGTCGTCTTGGTCTCGTGCACGACCGTCGCGGGAACCTCACCGGCGACGATCCGGCAGAACAAACAGGACATGACCCCGACGTTAGGCGAAGAACACGGCCAGCTGCTCGTCGACGGCCTCGACCATCTCGTCGGCGGTCACGTCGTCCGGCCCGAGCCCGTGGTGGATGTTGAGGCCGTCGATCAGCACGATGAGCCGCCGCGCCGCCTTCGCCGGGTCGACGCCTTCGCGCAGCTCTCCTGCTTCCCTTGCGGCACGGAGGACGCGCGCGACCCCGTTGTAGAGCTCGCGCGTGCCGTAGCGCTCCAGCTCGTGCAACGAGGGCTCGACCATCGCCCGCGGCAGGAACGACAACAGCACCGCGGCCTCGACGCGCCGGTCCTCGTCCAGCGCCAGCATCTCGTGCGCGAAGGCCCTCAGCAGGGCCCGGTTGCCGGCCGAGGTGTCGATCTTCTCCAGCCGCGCGAGGAACCGCCGGTACGCGAGCTCCATCGCGAACCCGAGCAACGCGTCCTGCGTGGGGAAGTAGTGGCGCAACGACCCGCTCGACCAGCCGGACTCGGCCGCGACGGCACGCACGGACGCGTGGTCGATCCCGTCGCGCTGCACGATGCGCCACACGGCCTCGGCAAGTTCGCGGCGGCGTTCCTCGTGGTCGACAACCTTCGGCACCCGACCATTTCTAGCACCCGCGCGCAAGCCGCCCGGCAGCCGCGCGGCACCGCTCCCACGCCTCGGTGCCCGGCGTGATCACGTCCATGTGCCCGGCCCCCGCCACGACCTGGAGCTCGGCCTGGGGCTCCACGGCGCAGAACTCGACGCTCTGCTCCACCGGGACGTCCTCGTCGCGATCCCCGTGCACGCACACGACGGGCTTCCCGATCGGCACGAGCGCCCGTGGCGACGCCTCCGCGAACTGCTCCTCGGCGCACAGCTCGAGCGCCCGGTCCGTGATGTGCCGCGTGAAGTCGAGCACCGCCGCCTGAGCGACAGCTCCGACCACTCGCGGACTGTGCTTGGCCGCCCACACAGCGAGGTGGCCGCCGGCGCTGTGCCCGAGCGTCACGACGGGCCCGAGGTCGACGGCGTCGATGGCGGCCAGCACGTCCTCCCCGGTCTGCGGCCACCCACCACCGCCGCTCACGCGCCGGTACTCGATGTTCCACACGGCGAATCCATCGGCAACCAGCACCTCGGCCAACGGCCGGCCGAGTTCGAGCCCGTACCGCTGGTGCCAAAAACCACCGTGAATGACGACAACGGCACCGAGCGTGTCGCCGGCGGGAACAGAAAGCTCCCCGAACTGACTGGCGTGGTCACCGTAAGCAATTCGCTGCACACGCAGAAACTACGTGAAATGGCAGACGGGCTCGGAAACAAAGGGGCGCCTCGCGGTCCGAAGCCTGGGGGTCGCTTCGCCGCGAGGCGCCGACGCCGGACCGAGGGGGGAGGTGTCCGGCGAGTCCTTGTGGTCAGAAGGGCCTAAACGTCTACTCCGTTTACGGCTAGACCAATTGAGCCCCTCTGCAACTAGGGTAACCCCATCGGCCTGCGATTCGCTACAACTTGCGTCAAGCCAATCCATCCGATGTTCATCTTCGAAGTGACCGGGCTCACCACCGGTCCGTTCGCACCCCTATGGCACCAAGAGCAACGGCTGCGGCGGTAGATGCACGCAGAACGGTTGGGCCCAATCGGACTACTCGCGCACCCGAAGAACGCAAGGCGTCGAGCTCGTCCGGCGTGATCCCGCCTTCGGGACCCACGACGAGCAGGACGTCCCCTTCGGCGGGCAGGGCGACGTCGGCCAGCCGGTCGGTGGCGCTCTCGTGCAGCACGAGCGTCAGCGCGGAGGACGACACGCGCTGGGCGAGCTGCTTCGTCGAGACCGGTTCGTCGACGAACGGCACGCGCGAACGCCGGGCCTGCTTCGCCGCCTCGCGCACCGTGGACCGCCAGCGCCCCAGCGCTTTCGCGCCGCGCGGGCCGTCCTCCCACTTCGCCACGCACCGGGCGGCGCGCCACGGGACGACGCCGTCGACGCCCGCCTCGGTGGCGAGTTCGACCGCGAGCTCGCCGCGGTCGCCCTTCACGAGCGCCTGGGCGAGCACCACGCGCGGTGCCGGCTGGGGTTCTTCCCACCGCTCGACCACGTGCAGCGACAACGCGTCGCGCTCGACCGCGGTCACGGAACACCGCACCAGCACGCCGGATCCGTCCGACAGCACGAGCTCCTCGCCCGCGCGCAGGCGGCGGACCGTGGCGGCGTGGCGGCCTTCGGGGCCGTCCAGCACGAACTCCTCGCCCGGCGGGAGCGCCGGGACGAGGAAGACGGGCAGGGTCACCGGTTGCCGCGGGAGGCGCGCAGGCGGGAGAACAGTCCGCCGCCGCCCTTGCCGTTGTGGGACAAGGAGGGCTCGCTCTCGCCGCGCATCTCGGCGAGGTCGCGCAGCAGCGACGACTGGGCGGCGTCGAGCTTGGTCGGCACGACGACCTCGAGGTGCACGTGCAGGTCGCCGCGGCCGTCGACGCGGCCGGTGGAGCGCAGCTTCGGCATGCCGCGGCCCGTCAGCACGAGCTGAGTGTTGGGCTGCGTGCCGGGGTCGATCTGCAGTTCTTCCTCGCCGTCCAGCGTCTTCAGCGGCAGCGTGGCGCCGAGCGCTGCGGTCGTCATCGGGATCTGCACCACGCAGTGCAGGTCGGAGCCGTCGCGTTCGAAGATCTCGTGCGGGTGTTCCTCGACCTCGACGTAGAGGTCGCCGGCCGGGCCGCCGCCGGGGCCGACCTCGCCCTGGCCCGCGAGGCGCACGCGCATGCCCTCGGCGACGCCGGCGGGGATGTTGACGGAGATCGTGCGGCGCGACCGGGTGCGGCCGTCGCCCGCGCACTGCTGGCACGGGTCGGGGATGACCTCGCCGAAGCCGCGGCAGACCGGGCACGGGCGCGACGTCACGACCTGGCCCAGGAACGAGCGCTGCACGGACTGGACCTCGCCGCGGCCGTGGCAGGTGTCGCACTGGACGGGCTTGGAGTTGTTCTGGGTGCCGGCACCGTGGCAGCGGTCGCAGAGGATCGCCGTGTCGACGGTCAGCTCTCGGCTCGCGCCCGCGGCGCACTCCTCGAGCGTCATGTCGAGCCGGATCAGCGCGTCCGAGCCCGGCTGCACTCGGCTGCGCGGCCCGCGGCCACCGCCGGTCGTGGCGCCGAAGAAGGCGTCCATGATGTCGCCCAGGCCGAAGCCCGCGAACGGGTCGCCGCCCGCGCGTCCGCCACCGCCCGAGTCGAGCGGGTCGCCACCCAGGTCGACGACGCGGCGCTTCTCGGGGTTCGACAACACCTCGTAGGCGGCCGTCACCTCCTTGAAGCGGGCCTCCTCGTTGGGATTGACGTCCGGGTGCAGCTGCCTGGCGAGCTTGCGATAGGCGCGCTTGATCTCATCCTGTGTCGCGTTCTGCGAAACACCGAGGATGCCGTAGTAATCCCTGGCCACCTTGTTCGCTTCCATGTTCATCAACTTCTGCGCGTACGTGTTGGTCGGTACGTCGATTCAGCGACCGGTCAGGATCTCACCGACGTAGTTGGCAACCGCGCGAACGGCCGCCATTGTTCCGGGGTAGTCCATGCGCGTCGGTCCGACGACGCCGAGTCCTCCGAGCGGGTTGTCCCGGCTGCCGTAGCCGATGGACACGACGGAGGTGCTGCGCATCTCGGCGGCCTCGTTCTCCTCGCCGATGCGCACCAGCACGCGACCGGGGTCGCGGGAGGCCGCGAGGAGCTTGAGCACGACGACCTGCTCTTCGAGCGCTTCCAGCACCTGCCGCAGCGATCCGGGGAAGTCCGTGATGCTGCGGGTGAGGTTGGCCGTGCCGCCGAGCACCAGCCGTTCCTCCGGGTGCTCCACCAACGTCTCGATCAGCACTGTAGCGACCCGCAGCATCGGCTCGCGGAGGTTCGACGGAACCTCGTCCGGCAGCTCGGCGACCTTCGCGGACGCGTCCGCGAGCCGCTGACCCGCCATCGCCTGGTTGAGCACGCCGCGCAGCTGGGCCGTGTGCTCCTCGCTGATCACGTCGCCGAGCTCGACGATCCGCTGGTCGACGCGCCCGGTGTCGGTGATCAGCACCAGCATGAGCCGCGACGGGGTGATCGGCAGCACCTCGAGGTGCCGCACGGCCGCGCGCGACAGCGTCGGCACCTGGATCACCGCGACCTGCCGGGTGAGCTGGGCGAGCAGCCGCACGCTGCGGCGCATCACGTCGTCGAGGTCGAGCGCCCCGTCGAGGAAGCTGCGGATGGCCCGCTTCTCCGCGACCGACAGCGGCTTGACCTCGCTCAGCTTGTCGACGAAGAGGCGGTACCCCTTGTCCGTCGGCACGCGGCCGGCGCTGGTGTGCGGCTGGGCGATGTAGCCCTCGTCCTCCAGGGCGGCCATGTCGTTGCGCACGGTCGCGCTCGACACCCCCAAGTTGTGCCTCTCGACCAGCGCCTTCGACCCGACGGGCTCCTGGTTGGACACGTAGTCGGCGACGATGGCGCGCAGCACCTCGAACCGACGTTCATCGGCGTTCATCGCTGTGTCACCTCCGTGTCCCGTGCTCCCGAGTTTACCCAGGCGGTTTCGTGCCCGGTGGGGGCTCTGGAGTCGTGCTCCGCCGAGGCTCCGGTTTTTGTCGGTGGCGGTCGCTAGGGTCCAAACCATGACGGAGGACAGGCGCAGGCACCTGTCGGTGGTCAGGGACGGCGACTTACCCCCGGCACCGGGCAGGGCCTGCCTGGTGCACAGCGACGACGAGTGGTGGCCGGGCACCGTGACGTGGGAGAACACCCGCCGGGACGACGGGTTGTGGTGGGGCGAGGTGACGTACCGCAAGGGCGGCGACGTGCTGACCGAGGTGCACAGCCAGCACGACCTGCGCGCCCGCTGAGTCGGGGCCCGCCGATCAGGGCAGCAGGCGCCGCACCACGGCGTCGGCGAGCAGCCGGCCGCGGTCGGTGAGCACGCACCGGTCGTCCGACGGCTCCAGCAATCCGTCGGCGATCGCCTGCTCGGCCTCGTCCCTGCCGGCGTCGTCCAGCACGTCCAGCGGCAGGCCCTCGGCGAGCCGGAGCTCCAGCAGCACGCGTTCGACCCGCTGGTCCTCGGCCGACAGCACCTCACGACCGGCGGCCGGTGACGCGCCGGAGGCGAGCAGCGACGAGTAGCGGGCGGGGTGCTTCACGTTCCAGAACCGCACGCCGCCGACGTGGCTGTGCGCGCCGGGTCCGAAGCCCCACCAGTCGGCGCCCTTCCAGTACAGGACGTTGTGCCGGCACTGCGCCTGCACGGACGTGGCCCAGTTCGACACCTCGTACCAGGAGAACCCGGCGCCCGAGAGGACGGAGTCGACCATCTCGTAGGACGAAGCGAGCACGTCGTCGTCCGGCATCGGCAGGTCGCCGCGGCGGATGCGGCGGGCCAGACCGGTGCCGTCCTCCACGATCAGCGCGTAGGCGGAGACGTGGTCGACGCCCGCCGCCAGCACGGCGTCGAGCGAGGCGGCCAAGTCCGAGGACTGCTCCCCCGGCGTGCCGTAGATCAGGTCGAGGTTCACGTGAGCGAACCCGGCCGCACGGGCCTCGCGCGCGGCATCGACCGGGCGGCCGGGGGTGTGCTTGCGGTCCAGCACGGCCAGCACGTGCCGGGCGGCGGACTGCATTCCCAGCGACACGCGCGTGTAGCCGGCGTCCAGGATGCCCTCGAAGAACGCCGGCGACGTCGACTCCGGGTTCGACTCGGTCGTCACCTCGGCGCCGGGCGCGAGGCCGAACGACCCCCGCACCGCGTCGAGCACGTCGCGCAGCCCCGGGGCACCGAGCAGGGAGGGGGTGCCGCCGCCCACGAACACGGTCTCGGCGGCGGGGGCGTCGCCCAGCACCGACGCCGCCAGGTCGAGTTCGCGGCGCAGCCCCTCCAGCCACGACTCGGGCGACGCCGACGAGCCGAGCTCGCCGGGGGTGTAGGTGTTGAAGTCGCAGTAGCCGCACCGGGTCGCGCAGAACGGCACGTGCACGTAGACACCGAACGGGCGGGAGCCGACACCGGCGAGAGCGGACGCGGGCAGCGTTCCGTCGGCGGGCGCGGGCTCGCCTTCGGGCAGAGCGGAGGGCATGACTCCCAGTGTCCACCACGGGGCCCGAATGGCGGTGTCCGACCAGGCGAAGCATCTGTCGGTGACAGATTCATCACGGAGTGAAACCAGCTCGGAATGTCAACTCCCGCAGGCGAATCCCAGCATTCGGTTGGCGGTGGACCACGCTCTGGACGGCATGCACACTGAGGACATGCATTCGACTGGAGTCCGCCTCGTGGCCCGCCGCCACGTCGACTTCCGTCGTGTCTCCAGCGCGATGTGCCGTCGTTCGGCCTGACCCAGCGCTGATTTGTTCCCGTCGGCGCTTGGTGCGCTGACGACGCCCCCACCACAAGCACCTCCGGGCTCGCTCGCGCACGAAGCGCCTCGAAAACCCGGAGGATGGCGATGGTCCCGCCGCAGACGTCACCGCGCGCCAAGCAGCGTCGCGGCGAGGGGCAGTGGGCGCTCGGGTACCGAGAGCCGCTGAACCCCAACGAGCGGAGCAAGAAGGACGACAACCCGCTCAACGTCCGCACCCGCATCGAGAACATCTACGCCCACGGCGGTTTCGACTCCATCGACCCGGCCGACCTCCGCGGCCGGTTCCGCTGGTACGGCCTCTACACGCAGCGCAAGCCCGGCATCGACGGCGGCCGCACGGCCACGCTGGAGCCGGAGGAGCTCGACGACGAGTACTTCATGATGCGCGTGCGCAGCGACGGTGGCGCGCTGACGACGCAGCAGCTCAAGGTGCTCGGCGAGATCTCGCAGACCTATGCGCGCGACACCGCGGACATCACCGACCGGCAGAACGTCCAGTACCACTGGATCCGGATCGAGGACGTCCCCACGATCTGGCAGAAGCTCGAGGACGTCGGCCTCACGACGATGGAGGCGTGCGGCGACAGCCCGCGCGTCATCCTCGGCTCGCCGGTCGCGGGCATCTCCGAGGACGAGGTCGTCAACGGGCAGCCGGCGATCGACACGATCCTCGAGCGCTACATCGGCGACCCGCGCTTCTCCAACCTGCCGCGCAAGTTCAAGACCGCCATCTCCGGCCTGCAGGACGTCGCGCACGAGATCCACGACATCGCGTTCGTCGGCGTCGTCCACCCCGAGCACGGGCCCGGTTTCGACCTGTGGGTCGGCGGCGGTCTGTCCACGAACCCCATGCTGGGCAAGCGACTGGGCGCCTGGGTGCCGCTGGAGGAGGTGCCGGACGTGTGGGAGGCGGTCATCTCCGTCTTCCGCGACTACGGCTACCGCCGCCTGCGCCACCGCGCGCGCATCAAGTTCCTCGTCGCCGACTGGGGCCCGGAGAAGTTCCGGCAGGTCGTGGAGGACGAGTACCTCGGGCGCAAGATGATCGACGGACCGGCGCCGGAGGTCCTCGACCAGCAGCTCGACCACATCGGCGTGCACCGGCAGAAGGACGGCCTGTTCTACGTCGGCGCCGCGCCGGTCGCGGGCCGCGTGTCCGGCTCGATCCTGGTCGAGGTCGCGAAGGTCGCCGAACGGGCGGGCAGCGCGCGCGTCCGGTTCACCCCGCAGCAGAAGATCATCGTGCTCGACGTCGCCGAGTCCGAGGTCCCGGCGCTCAAGAGCGACCTCGCGAAGCTGGGCCTGCAGGTCGACCCGTCGCCGTGGCGGCGCGGCATCATGGCGTGCACCGGCATCGAGTTCTGCAAGCTCGCGATCGTCGAGACCAAGGCCCGCGCCCTCGACCTCGTCACGCAGCTCGAGGCGAACCTCAAGGACGTCGTCGACGGCGTCACGGCGCCGATCACCGTGCACATCAACGGCTGCCCCAACTCCTGCGCCCGCATCCAGACCGCGGACATCGGCCTGAAGGGCCAGATCGTCACCGACGACGCGGGCAACCAGGTCGAGGGCTTCCAGGTGCACCTCGGCGGCGGCCTCGGCCTCGACGCCGGGTTCGGCCGCAAGCTGCGCGGCCACAAGGTGACCGCGGCCGAGCTGCCCGAGTACGTCGAGCGGGTCGTGCGGAACTTCGTGGCGCAGCGCGAGACCGACGAGCGGTTCGCCCAGTGGGTCGGCCGCGCCGAGGAGGCCTCGCTGCGATGAGCGAACGCGCGACGCCGTTCTACTGCCCCTACTGCGGGGACGAGGACCTCCGCCCGCAGGAGGAGCCCAGCTACGCGTGGCTGTGCACCGGGTGCCGCCGCGTCTTCAAGGTCTCGTTCGTCGGGCTCAACCTGCCGCAGGAGGTGAAGAAGTGAGCGATCTCAAGGAAGACCTCAAGATCGTCGCCGAAGCCGCGGAACTGGAGCTGCGGGACGCGAGCCCCGAAGAGGCGCTGGAGTGGGTGGCGCGGACGTTCGGCGACAGCTACATCGTCGCCTCCAACATGCAGGACGCCGTGCTGATCGACCTCGCCGCCAAGGTGAAGCCGGACTTCGACGTGCTGTTCCTGGAGACCGGCTACCACTTCCCGGAGACCATCGGCGTGCGCGACGCCGTCACGGTCGTCTACCCGGACGTGCGGATCGTCAACGCCGCCGCCGAGCAGTCGGTGCAGGACCAGGAACGCGAGTTCGGCCTGCTGTACCAGTCGGACCCGGCCACGTGCTGCAACCTGCGCAAGGTCGTGCCGCTGCGCCGCGAGCTCGCGAAGTACGACGCGTGGGTCACCGGCGTGCGCCGCGTGGACGCGCCCACCCGCGCGAACACGCCGATCGTGCAGTGGGACGACCGCAACGGGCTGGTCAAGATCAACCCGATCGCGCCGTGGTCGGACGACGAGTTCAACGCCTACATCCACGAGAAGGGCATCCTCGAGAACCTGTTGGTGCAGGAGGGGTATCCCTCGATCGGCTGCCTGCCGTGCACCTCCAAGCCACTGCCGGGCCAGGACGCGCGCAGCGGCCGCTGGGCCGGGCAGTCGAAGACGGAATGCGGGTTGCACGGATGACGGTCACATCAACCACGGACGCGCTCGACACGCTGGGGCGCCTCGAATCCGAGGCCATTCACATCTTCCGCGAGGTCGCGGGCGAGTTCGACCGGCCGGTGATCCTCTTCTCCGGCGGCAAGGACTCCACCCTGCTGCTGCACCTCGCGATCAAGGCGTTCTACCCGGCGCCCGTGCCGTTCCCGCTGCTGCACGTCGACACCGGGCACAACTTCGACGAGGTCATCGAGTTCCGCGACCGCGTCGTCGCGCAGCACGGCCTTCGGCTGGAGGTCGCGAAGGTCCAGGACTGGATCGACGACGGCCGTCTGGAGGAGCGCCCGGACGGCACGCGCAACCCGTTGCAGACCGTGCCGCTGCTGGACTCCATCACCCAGCACAGGTTCGACGCGGTCTTCGGCGGTGGCCGCCGCGACGAGGAACGCGCCCGCGCCAAGGAGCGGATCTTCAGCCTGCGCACGGCGTTCGGCCAGTGGGACCCGAAGCGCCAGCGCCCGGAGCTGTGGAACCTCTACAACGGCCGGCACCGCGCCGGTGAGCACGTCCGCGTGTTCCCGCTGTCCAACTGGACCGAGCTCGACGTGTGGAACTACATCGAGCGCGAGGGCATCGAGCTGCCGGACATCTACTACTCGCACCAGCGCGAGGTGTTCCTGCGCGACGGCATGTGGCTCGCCGAGGGCCCGTGGGGCACGGCGCGCGAGGGCGAAGTGCTGCAGCGCAAGACGGTTCGCTACCGCACGGTCGGCGACGGCTCCTGCACGGGCGCCGTCGAGTCCGACGCCGCCGACATCCACGCGGTGATCGCCGAGGTCGCCGCGTCCCGCCTGACCGAGCGCGGCGCCACGCGGGCCGACGACCGGCTGTCCGAGGCCGCCATGGAAGACCGCAAGCGGGAGGGGTACTTCTAGATGAGCGACCTGTTGAGGCTGGCCACCGCGGGCAGCGTGGACGACGGCAAGTCCACGCTGGTCGGCAGGCTGCTCTACGACACCAAGTCCGTGCTCGCGGACACGCTCGACGCCGTGCACCGCGCGAGCGCCGACCGGGGTCTCTCGACGCCGGACCTGTCGCTGCTGGTCGACGGCCTGCGGTCGGAACGCGAGCAGGGCATCACGATCGACGTCGCCTACCGGTACTTCGCGACGCCGAAGCGGTCGTTCGTGCTCGCGGACACCCCCGGCCACGTGCAGTACACCCGCAACACCGTCACGGGCGCGTCCACCGCGCAGCTCGCGGTCCTGCTGGTCGACGCGCGCAAGGGCGTCATCGAGCAGACGCGGCGCCACGCGGCGGTGCTGGCGCTGCTGGGCGTGCCACGGCTGGTGCTGGCGGTCAACAAGATCGACCTCGTGGGCTACGACGAGGTGACGTTCTCCCGCATCGCCAAGGAGTTCACCGCGCACGCCACGGCCCTGGGCTACACCGAGGACTCGGTGGTCGAGATCCCGGTGAGCGCCCTGGCCGGGGACAACGTCGTGGAGAAGTCCGCGAACACGCCCTGGTACTCCGGCCCCACCCTGCTGGAGCACCTGGAGACCGTGCCGGTCGAACCCGACCCGCACGACGCCCCGTTCCGCTTCCCGGTGCAGTACGTGATCCGCCCGCGCACGGCCGAGCACCTCGACTACCGGGGTTACGCCGGCCTGGTCGCGGCGGGCACGGTCAAGGCGGGCGACGAGGTCGTCGTGCTGCCGTCGGGCCGCCGCTCGACCGTGACGAAGATCGACACGGCGGACGGCGAACTGGCGGAGGCGGCGGCCGGCCAGTCCGTGACGCTGCTGCTGGCCGACGACATCGACATCTCCCGGGGCGACCTGATCTCGGTGGCGGGCAACGAACCCACCGTCACCGACGAACTGGACGCCACCCTCTGCTGGCTCGCGGAGAAGCCGCTGCGACCCGGCGCCCGAGTCCTCGTCAAGCACGGCACGCGCACCGTGCAGGCGATGGTCACCGAGCTGCGCGACCGCTTCGACGAGCAGAACCTGTCCAGTGTGGACGGCCCTGCCTCGTTGGAGCTGAACGAGATCGGCCGAGTGGCTCTGCGTCTCGCGGAGCCCGTACCGCTGGACGACTACAGCTTCAGCCGGCGCACCGGGTCGTTCCTGGTGATCGACGTGAGTGACGGGTCGACGCTCGCCGCTGGACTGGTCGGGGCTCCGCTGCCGCTGCTCGAGAACGGCGTGGAGAGCTGTACCGGGGGTAGCACCGCTACCCCTGACGACCACGCCCTCGTCTCCCCCGGTCCCTGAAAGGCCTGAACCCCGTGAACCTCAAGCCCGCCCTTGCCGTCGCACTGATCGCACTGACAGCCATCTCCGGTTGCAGCCGCGCCGGAACCTCCGAGACTCCCGCCGCCGAGTCCAAGGGCGCAGCCGCCGAGGTCCGCCTCGGGTACTTCCCGAACATCACCCACGCCGCCGCGCTGATCGGCGTCGAGAAGGGCCTGTACGCCCAGGAGCTCGGCAGCACCAAGCTGACGACGCAGACGTTCAACGCCGGTCCCGACGAGGTCAACGCGTTGCTGGGCGAATCGCTCGACATCGCCTACATCGGGTCGGGCCCGGCGATCAACGCCTACTCGAAGTCCAAGGGCGAGGCCGTGAAGCTCGTCGCGGGCGCCACCTCGGGCGGCGCGCAGCTCGTGGTGAAGCCCGAGATCAACTCGATCGAGGACCTCAAGGGCAAGGTCGTCGCCACTCCGCAGCTCGCGAACACGCAGGACGTGTCGCTCAAGAAGTACCTGGCGGAGAAGAACCTCACCGGCCAGGTCACCGTGCAGAACGTGGAGAACGCGCAGTCGCTCGACCTGTTCAAGAAGGGCGACATCCAGGCCGCCTGGGCGCCGCAGCCGTGGTCGGCGCGCATCGTCGCCGAGGGCGGCGGCAAGGTGCTGCTGGACGAGAAGACGCTGTGGGAGGGCGGGGCGTTCCCGACCACCGTGGTCATCGTGCGGACGAAGTTCCTGCAGGAGCACCCGGAGACGGTCGAGGCCGTGCTGAAGGGCCACGTCGCGGCCATCGACTGGGCGAAGTCGAACTCCGGCGAGGCGAAGAAGACCGCCAACGCCGCGCTGGAGAAGCTCACGTCCAAGAAGCTCGGCGACAAGATCCTCGACGCCGCGTGGGAGAACATCGAGCTCACCACGGACGCGCAGGCCAAGCACTTCCCGCAGCTCGCGAAGGACGCCGTGACCGCGGGCGTGGCCAAGGAGGCCGCGAACGTCGCCGGGTACGCCGACTTCACGCTGCTGAACAAGGTTCTCCAGGCACAGGGCAAGCCGCAGGTGCAGGCAGCCGGACTGGACAAGAAGTAACTCTCCGAGGGGACACGGACATGACCGCCACGCTCGAGACCACTTTTCAGTCCACTGTGGATACTGCCGTCGAACTGGCCGGGGTCCGCAAGGTGTTCGGCCACGGCAGCTCGGCCGTGGTGGCGCTCGACGGGGTCGACCTCAAGGTCAAGCCCGGCGAGTTCGTGTGCCTGCTCGGCGCGTCCGGCTGCGGCAAGAGCACGCTGCTCAACATCGTCGCGGGCCTCGACGGCGCGACGTCGGGCTCGTTGCAGCTCAACACCTCGCGCCCGGCCGTGATGTTCCAGGAGCCCGCTCTGATGCCGTGGCTCACGGCGGCGCGCAACGTCGAACTGGCGTTGCGCTTCGCCGGCGTGGGCCGCCTGGCCCGCAAGCGCCGCGCGTTGGAGCTGCTCGACCTGGTGCGGCTCGGCGACGTCGCGGACAAGCGCCCGCACGAGCTCTCCGGCGGCATGCGCCAACGCGTGGCGCTGGCCCGTGCGCTGGCGTCCACCACCGTCTCCGCGGACGGCGCCCCGGCGCTCCTGCTGATGGACGAGCCGTTCGCCGCGTTGGACGCCATCACACGCGACGTGCTGCAGAGCGAACTGCTGCGCGTGTGGGAGACCACCAACACGGCGATCATCTTCGTGACGCACGACGTCCGCGAGGCCGTGCGCCTCGGCCAGCGCGTCGTGCTGCTGTCCTCGCGCCCCGGCCGGGTCGTGCGCGAGTGGGACGTGACGGACTCGTCCGACACCGTCCTCGACGAGATCAACACACATCTGCGAGAGGTCATCAGTGGCCACGCCTCCTGACACGCTCGACAAGGTCGGCGCGGGCCTCGACGCCCTCGACGTCCCCGTCGAGACGCAGAAACCGCCGGTGTGGCGCCGGTTCCTGAAGACGGGCGTGCCACCTCTCATCGCCTTCGCGCTGCTCCTCGGCGTGTGGCAGGGGTTGTGGGCCTCGGCGCTGCTGCCAGAGTTCCAGCTGCCCGCGCCGATCAACGTGTGGAACGAGCTCGTCCGCTCGATCTCCACGGGCGAGGCGTTCGGCATCCTGTGGACGTCGCTGCACCGCGCGGTGCTCGGGTTCCTCGCGGCGGTGCTGATCGCGACGCCGCTGGGGTTGCTCGTCGCCAAGGTGCGAGTGGTGCGCGCGGCGATCGGGTCGCTGCTGACCGGCCTGCAGTCGCTGCCGTCGGTCGCCTGGGTGCCGGCCGCGATCCTGTGGTTCGGCGTGACGCCGTCGACGATCTACTTCGTGGTGCTGATGGGTTCCGTGCCGTCGATCGCGAACGGCCTGGTGGCGGGCATCGACCAGATCCCGCCGCTGCTGCCGCGCGTGGGCCGCGCCCTCGGCGCCGGACGGCTGGCCTCCGCCCGCCACATCCTGCTGCCGGCCGCGCTGCCCGGTTACCTGGCGGGGTTGAAGCAGGGCTGGGCGTTCTCGTGGCGGTCGCTGATGGCCGCGGAGATCATCGCGACCTCGCCCCAGCTGGGTGTCGGCCTGGGCCAGTACCTGCACAACGGGTCGTCGTTGAACGACATCAACATGGTGATCGCGGCGATCTTCCTGATCCTGCTGGTCGGCATCGGGATCGAGCTGCTGCTGTTCCGCCCGCTGGAGCGCGCGGTGCTGCGAGCTCGTGGACTGACGGGAGCGCTGTGACCCCGCTGATCGCCGTCGCACACGGCAGCCGCGACCCCCGCTCGGCGACGTCCGTGCACGCACTGCTGTCGGTCGTGCGGTCGCTGCGCCCGGAACTGGACGTGCGCGGCTGCTTCCTGGACCTCTGCGCGCCCAGGCTGGGCGACGTGCTGCGCGGCCCGTCCGTGGTCGTACCCCTGTTGCTGGGCAAGGCCTACCACGCCCGCGTCGACGTGCCGGCCGCAGTCGCCGAGACCCGCGTGCCCGCCGTGGTGACGGACGTCCTCGGCCCCGACCCGCGGCTGGAGTCGGCCGCGCTGCGCCGGCTGTCCGAGGCCGGGGTGGACTTCGGCGACCGCTCGCTCGGCGTCGTGCTGGCCGGGGCCGGGTCGTCACACGCGCCGGCGAACGAGGCCGTCACCACCGTGGCACGGCGGTGGGCCGCGGAGTCCGGCTGGGCCGGGGTGGAGGCCGCTTTCGCTTCCATCGCTTCGCCTTCCGTGCCCGAGGCCGTGGAACGGTTGCGGGCGCGCGGGGCCGCGCGGATCGCTGTCGCGTCGTGGTTCCTCGCACCGGGGTTGCTGCCGGACAAGGTGGCTTCGCTGGCCGGTGACGCGGTGGTGGCCCGGCCGCTGGGGGACGACGTGGAGGTGGCTCAGCTGGTGCTGGACCGGTACGACGAGGCGCTGGCGCGGCACGCGGTGGCGGCCTAGCCGTTCACCGGCCGGGGCCGGCGTTCAGCTTCACCTGAACAGGAATTGCGGCGTACGCCTGGGATCCTGTTCGGATGCACATGTTCGTCGACGAGACCGAACGCGGCGGCCACCTGCTCGCCGCGACGCTCGTCGCTCCCGCCGCGCTGCACTCGACCCGATCACTGATACGAGGGCTGCTGCTGCCGGGTGAGCGGCGAGTGCACTTCAAGTCCGAGAAGGACAGTCGCCGCAAGTTCATCGTGTCACGCATAGTCGAGCGGTCGTTCGACGTGGTCGTGGTCTCCAGCAGCGAAAAGGGCGACCGGGCGCGGGGCGTTCTGCTGGAGCGGTTGGTGGTGGAGGCGGTCGAGCGGGGCGTGACCAGGCTCGTGCTCGACTCCCGGGACCACGCGAGCAACGGCCGCGACCGCGTGGTTCTGGCTCGCACGAAAGCACGCGACGCGGGAATCGTCTACGAGCACATCCAGTCGTCCGGGGAACCTGCTCTGTGGGTGAGCGACGCCGTCGCCTGGTGCCTGGGCGCCGGCGGTGACTGGGTGCGTCGGATCGGGCCGGTCGTGACGCGCATCGAGCCCTGAACAGCGCGAAGCCCAGGCAGCAACCGTCCGGAAGCGCACCTGGGCTCACTTCCTCCACCTAGTGGCAGAGGCTCTGCGCACAGCCTAGCACATTTGATCCCAACCGCCCCAGCGCGATGCCGAAGCGTGGTACCAACTCCCCCAACGACACCGGGGGGGCGACGTGTTCGACGATCATTTTCCGCGCCGAAGAAACCGTCACGGCGGCCGATCCCTGCGCGGGGCACCGTTGTGGATCAAAGTGACGGTGTGGGTGGGCGCGCTGCTCGCGATCGCGGGTTTCGGGGTCCTCGGATACGGCTTCGCAACCACGCTGGACGCGTTCGGCCAGTCCTTCACCACCACCGTCCCGCCGGTCGGGCAGTTCGAGCCTCCCAGCTTCGCAAGCCTCAAGCTGGGCTTCGGTCTCTTCTTCGCGGGTTTCGCGGTGTCCGCGATCGGCACGCTGGCCAACAACACCCGGCGCTGACCGGGCGATGTGAACTGTGAACCGTTGACGTGAAACCTACTCATGAGTAGTCAGGTGATTACGCCGCGTGCTGGGAGTGTCCCTCGTCCACTCAACGGGGAGAGGCCATGAAGCTAGCCGGAATCGGGTCCCTGCTACTCGTACCGATGCTGATGTTCGCCACCAACGCGTCAGCAGCCGCTCCGCAGACCATCACCTACAAGCTCCGGGCGAGCGCCGTCGGGCAGACCACGGACTTCACGCTCGACCAGGGCGTCGACTCGTCCGCGGCGGCGAGCGTCGCGCCGGGCGGCACCCTCGCGGTCACCATCGACCCCGCGCCCAACACCATCCCGTCCGAGGCCGGTGGCCGGCAGGTCCGGGAGATCAAGGGGCTCGCGCTCAGGCTGCCGGTGCCCGCGAACTCGTCGTTCAAGTCCGCGAGCCTGTCCGGCGGCGCCGGGCTCGGTGGCACGCCGACGATCGCGCTCCAGGGCAGCGACGTCGTGCTGAGCGTGCCCGGCCCGATCAAGGGCGGCGCGAAGTTCGAGCTGCCGACCGTCACGATCAACCTGACGGCGGGCGGCAGCGGCACCATCACCACGAAGCTGGGCGGCACCAGCTACGACGCGCCCGGCCTCACCTTCACCGCCGTGGTCACCGTCATCGGCATCCCGATCAACGCCGCCGCGAAGGGCTACCCGGACCCCAGCCCGGTCCTCACGACCACGACCATCGGCTGACACCGGTGCCCCACCCCCTGCCGGGCATCAGTCGGTAGCCGCCACCAGCGCCGTCATCGTGGCGAGCGTCGTGCGCAGGTCTTCGAGCGGGACCTGCGCACTGACGCGGTCGGCCCACTCGTGCTGCGCCTCCCGCAGCCGCGCGATGGCCGCGCAGCCCTCGTCCGTCGGCCGCACCAGCTTCGCCCGCGCGTGCGCCGGGTTCGGCAGGTACTCGGCCAGCCCCTTGTCCACCAGCAGGTCCGCGATCCGCTGCACGGACTGGCGCGCGAGCCCCATCTCCCGCGCGACGGCGGAGACGGACAACGGCTCACGCAGCACCGCCCCGAGCACCTGCCACCACGCCGCCGTCAGGCCGACCGGCTTCGTCATCACCTCGGCCGCCTCCAGGAACGCGCCGTACAGGCGGAAGGTCCTCATCACGACGTCGGTCAGGACGTCTCCCGCCTCAGTCCTGGACACTCGCCACCAGCTTCCCGTACGCCTCCGCCGAGGCGTCGCGCTGGAACTCGAACCACGCCTGCAACGTCCGCGGCGTGTACGCCTCCAGCTCCGCCAGGACCTCGCGCGCGAACTCCAGCGCGCTCGCGCCGTTCGCCGTGATCACACCGTCGGCACGCACCACGCGTTCGTCGCGGTAGAGCGACGCACCGCCGTAAGCGCCGAGGTACTGCGGGAAGTTCGACGTGTGCGCCACGTCGTCGAGCAGCCCCTCGGCCGCGAGGGCGACCGTCGCCCCGCAGATCGCCGCGATCGGCTTGCCCGCCTCGCGGAACCGGCGCGCGAGCTTCCCGAACGCCGCGAGCGCACCGCTCTCCCACCCGTCACCGCCGGGCATCACGAGCATCGCGGCGTCGTCCAGCGAGACGTCCGCCACGGCGACGTCGGGCAGCATCCGCACGCCGCCGATGGTGCGGACCGGGTCCGTCGTGAGCCCGACCGTCCGGATCTCGTAGCGGCCCGGCCGCTGCTGGAACTGCTGCAGGCTCACCTGCGCGGCCACGTGGCCGTACTCCCAGTCGGCGAGCTGATCGGCCAGCACCAGGTACACCTTCTCCGCTGCCATGACAGCAGACTGTCATATTTGACAGGATACTGTCAACGAACCCCACGGCTAAGGTCAGCGCCATGGCAGACGAGCTGGTCCACTACGAGGTGCAGCGTGGCATCGCGACGATCACGCTGGACTCCCCCCACAACCGCAACGCGCTGTCGTCGCAGCTGCGCCGGGAGCTCCGCGAGCACCTGGGCACCGCGGCGCAGGACGACCAGGTGCGCGTGGTCGTGCTGACCCACACTGGCCCCGTGTTCTGCTCCGGCATGGACCTCAAGGAGGCCGCCGGCGCGAGCGCGGGCGACCAGGGCGTCAACGAGTTCCCCGCGATCCTCGAACAGCTCTGGACCAGCCCGAAACCGGTCGTCGCGGCCCTGAAGGGCCCGGCCCGCGCCGGCGGCGTCGGCATCGTGGCGGCGTGCGACATCGCCGTCGCCGCCACCGAGGCCACGTTCGCGTTCAGCGAGGTCAGGATCGGTGTCGTGCCGGCGGTCATCTCGGTGACCGTGCTGCCGCGGCTGCTCCCCCGCCAGGCGCACGAGCTGTTCCTCACCGGCGAGGCGTTCGACGCGCAGCGCGCCGTGCAGATCGGCCTGCTCAACTCCGCCGTGCCGGTCGACGGCGTCGGCGCCGAGGTGCGCCGCTACACCGACATGCTCGCGCTCGGCGCCCCGAACGCCCTCGCGGCCACCAAGGAGATGCTGCGGCAGGAGCGGTCCACGAACCTCGGCGAGGTCTTCGCGGACATGCTCGAGCTGTCGGCGCGGCACTTCGGCGGCCCCGAGGGCCAGGAGGGCATCACGGCGTTCCGCGAGAAGCGCAAGCCGTCCTGGGTGCCCGCCGGGGACTGACGCCTAGAACCAGCCGGTGCACTCGATCACGCCCTTCGAGGACCCGCAGGCGCGCATGACCTTGCCGTCGTTCTTGAACGCCTCGGTGAACTTCGCGGTGCCCGAGTCGATCCTGGTGTAGCCGAGGAACCCCTCGTGCCCGTCGGCCGAGGGGTCCTTGCGGTCGGTCCAGACCTCCTCGCCGGGGGTGCCGGACGAGATGCGGCCCCACGCGCACTTCGTCTTGTTCGACGCGCGCAGCTCGACGACGCGGCCGGTCTGCATCGTCACGGGGTTGTCGCCGTCGGCGGTGTCGAACGGCGTGAAGCCCTGCTCCTGCGAGCAGTCCGGATCACCGGCGAACGAGACGGCCGGGCACAGCACCCCTGCGGCGACGACGACGCCGAGCGCGTAGCTCAGGCGGTGGAAAAGCGTTCCCATGGGGCAGCACTGTCCACTCCGGACGGCGGTGCCGCAGCCCGAGTCACCTTTCCGTGCGAATGACGCGCAGCGTCCGGTCACCCGACTCGGCGGTGGTCTCGGCGGCGTCCCGCAGCACGCCGGCGACGGCCGGGTCCAGGTCGGCGGGCACGACCAGCACGTAGTCGCCTTCGGGCAGCCAGGAGAGGTCGGTCAGGCTGTCGTGGAGCGCGTCGAGGTTCTGCCCGAACCACGAGGGGAAGTCGAGGGCCTTCGCAATGGCCGCGATCGCGGCGGTCCTCTCCGAGACGAGGATGTGCCTCTTCACTTCCGCACGTCCACCACGACGAACGACGAGTAGTGGTCGCCGGTGTAGAAGACTTCCTTCTCCGACCCGGTGACGAGCCGGCGCGCGCCGCGGTCGGGGCTGCCGGGCGTCGGCACGGTGTACTCCTTGTAGTACCCGGACTTCTTCTGCGGCAGCCGTTCCTCGCGGTTCTGGAACGTCACGCCGTCGTTGCGCGGGTACGGGAACGGCCCGTTCGCCTCGATCAGCTTCCAGGTCTTCGCGGCCTCGGCCGGCAGCGCCGACAGGGCCTGGACGTCCATGCCCGACTTCGCGCCGGGCACCTCGGCGGCGGCCGAGGCGGAACTCGTGACCACGGGTTTCGTCGTGTCGGGCGGAGTGGCCGGGGTGCCGTCCTTGACGAACCACCCGATGACGACGAGAGCGACTAGCCCGACCAGTGCGACGGTCAGGCGGCGACCAGGACTCACGCGGCGACCTTCTCCGGTTCAGGCTCGGGCTCGGCGCCGGGCAGCGACGCCGGGTTCTTCGCACCCCAGTCGGCCACGCGGTCGATCAGCCGCGCCACGCCCAGGCAGAGCGGCAACACCACGATCATCACCACGGGGAACTGCACGGCGACGGGCAGCTGCACCAACCACAGCTCGACCCCGTCCCACCACTGCACCAGCCAGTCCACGCACCCGACTGTAGTCCCGTGACCCGTGTCACGGCCGTCGGCCACGATCCAGGTGGGTATGTTGCCAGGCATGTTCGCCGTTTACGCAGCAGAACCCAGTCCCGAGAACCCGCTGGCCTCGCTCCGCGTGGGAGAGCGTCCCGAGCCCGAGGTCCCCGCCGGGTGGGTGCGTGTCGCGGTGAAGGCGGCCAGCCTCAACATGCACGACCTGTGGACGCTGCGCGGCGTCGGCATCAAGCCCGAGCAGTTCCCGATGATCCTCGGCTGCGACGGCGCGGGCACCCTCGACGACGGCACCGAGGTGGTCCTGCACTCCGTCATCGGCGACCCGGGCTGGGACGGTGACGAGACGCTCGACCCCAAGCGCACGCTGCTCACCGAGAAGCACCAGGGCACGTTCGCCGACCACGTGGTCGTGCCGGCCCGCAACGCGCTGCCCAAGCCGGAGGGCCTGTCGTTCGCCGAGGCCGCGTGCATGGGCACGGCGTGGCTGACGGCCTACCGGATGCTGTTCGTGAAGTCCGGCCTGCGCCCCGGCCAGACGATGCTCGTGCAGGGCGCGTCGGGCGGTGTGTCGACCGCGTTGATCCAGCTCGGCCGCGCCGCCGGGTTCCGCGTCTGGGTCACCGGCCGTTCCGAGGAGAAGCGCGCTCTCGCTAGCGGCCTCGGCGCGCACCAGGTGTTCGAGTCGGGTGCGCGCCTGCCCGAACGGGTCGACGCGGTGTTCGAGACCGTCGGCAAGGCCACCTGGTCGCACTCGATGAAGGCCCTCAAGCCCGGCGGCATCGTCGTCATCTCCGGCGCGACGTCCGGCGACGCGTCCGCGGCCGAGCTGCAGCGGCTCTTCTTCCTCCAGCTCCGCGTGGTCGGCTCGACCATGGGCACGCGCGAGGAGCTGGGCGACCTGCTGCGGTTCTGCGCGCTCCACGAGCTCAAGCCGCAGATCGGCGCGGAGCTGGAGTTCGGGGACGCCGAGCGGGGCTTCACGTCGATGCTCGACGGCGAGACCGCGGGCAAGATCGTCTTCTCGCGCGCGTAGAAAGGCGCAAAACGCCCTGCTGGTCAGCGGGTGCGGGCCACTCGCGTGACAGTGGTCCCATGACTACGCAGGGCGTTTTCCGGCGCAAGCCCATCGAGCAGATCGCCGAGGACTCCGGCGACGGGCTCAGCAGAACGCTGGGCCTCTGGCAGCTCACGGCCATCGGCATCGGCGGCATCATCGGCGCCGGCATCTTCTCGCTCGCGGGCGCCGTCGCGAACAAGACGGCGGGCCCGGCCGTGCTCATCTCGTTCCTCGTGGCCGGCATCGCGAGCGCGGCGGCGGCGTTCTCGTACGCCGAGTTCGCGGGCCTGATCCCCAAGGCGGGCAGCGCCTACACCTACGGCTACGCGGTACTGGGCGAGATCGTCGGCTGGTTCATCGGCTGGGACCTGCTGCTCGAGTACACGGCGATCGTGGCGGTGGTCGCGATCGGCATCTCCGGCTACTTCACCGAACTGCTGTCACTGCTGGACATCCACCTCCCGCAGTGGATGCTGGGCGCGCCCGGCACCGAGACGGGGGACGTCGCCGCGGGCACGTACAAGGTGAACCTGTTCGCCGTGCTGCTGTGCCTGCTGATCGCGTTCGTGCTGAACCAGGGCATGAAGAACGCGGCGCGGTTCGAGACGACGCTCGTGTACCTGAAGATCGCGGTGGTCGCGCTGGTCGTGGTCGTCGGCGCGTTCCACATCGACACCGACAACTACAACCCGTTCTTCCCGTTCGGCATCTCGGGTGCGCTCACGGGTGCGGCGACGGTGTTCTTCGCGGTGTTCGGCTACGACGCCATGTCGACCGCGGCCGAGGAGTCGAAGGACTCCCAGAAGCACATGCCCAAGGCCATCATCTACTCGCTGGCCGTCTCGATGGTCCTGTACGTGCTGGCCTGCCTCGTGCTGACCGGCATGGTCAACTACAAGGACGTCGACGCGGAGTCCGCCTTCGCCACGGCGTTCGCCGACGTCGGCCTGCCCGCGCTCGGCATCGTCATCAGCGTCGGCGCGATCCTCGGGATCACGACGGTGCTGTTCACGTTCCTGCTCGGCGCGGCCCGCGTCGGCTACTCGATGAGCCGCGACGGGCTGCTGCCGCCGTGGTTCGCGAAGACGCACCCGGTGAAGCACGTGCCGTCGCGCATCACCTGGGTGCTGGGCACCGCCTCCGCGGCCATCGCCGGGTTCCTGCCGATCGCCGAGGCCGCCGAGCTCACGAACATCGGCATCCTGCTCGCGTTCGTCGTCGTCTGCGTCGCGGTGATCGTGCTGCGCTACAAGCAGCCCGACCTGCCACGCACGTTCAGGACGCCCGGCATGCCCGTCGTGCCGGTGATCGGCGTGATCTTCTCGATCTGGCTGATCACGTTCCTGACCCCGGAGACCTGGCTGCGGTTCGCGGTCTGGTTCGTGATCGGCCTGATCATCTACTTCACCTACTCGCGCAAGCACTCCGTCATGAACCGGCCGACCAGGAAGTGACGATCTCGTCGAGGGCGGACAGCGGCACCGCACCGCTGCCCACCACGAGGTCGTGGAACGCGCGAACGTCGAACCGGTCGCCCATCCGCGCCTGCGCCTCCGCCCGCACGCGCTGGATCTCCAGACGCCCCACCATGTACGCGAGGGCCTGGCCGGGCGTCTCGATGTACCGGTCGATCTCCGAGTGGATCTCCGGCTCGGTCATCACCGTGTTGTCGCGCAGGTAGTCGACGGCCTGCTGCCGCGACCAGCCGAACGCGTGCAGCCCGGTGTCGACCACGAGCCGGCTGGCGCGCATCGCGTCGAGCCCGAGCATGCCCAGGCGCTGCTCGTCGGAGGAGTAGAGGCCCATCTCGTCCGCGAGGCGCTCGGTGTAGAGGCCCCAGCCCTCCAGGTACGCCTCGATGAACGCGTACTTGCGCATGTTCGGCAGCTCGGTCTCGCCGGCGATCGAGATCTGGTAGTGGTGGCCCGGCACCGCCTCGTGGAACGCCGTCACCTCGGACAGCGTGCGGCTGCGTTCGGTGGCGCCCAACGGGTTCAGCCAGTACGTGCCCGGACGGCTGCGGTCGGCCGACGCCGGCTGGTAGAAGGCGATCGCCGACGTCCGCTGCTCCTCCTCCGGCACGGCGAGCACCCGGCAGCCGACGCCCGGCATGCGCCCGAACCACTTCGGCGCCTCGGCCTCGGCCCGCGCGATCGCCTCGACGGCACTGGCGATCATCTGCTCTTCGTTTTCCCACAGCAGTTCCGTGCGCAACCGGCGGAAGATCTCCGGCACGTCCGAGGTGCCCCACAGCCGCGAGCCGATCTCCGCGTACTCCTCGCGCAGCGACGCGATGATGTCGAGCCCGAGCCGGTGCAGCTCGTCGGGCGTGCGGGAGGTCGTGGTGTAGTTGCGGACGAGGTTCGCGTAGTTGTGCTCGCCCTCGGGCAGCCAGCACAGCCCGGCCCTGTCGTCACCGCGGCCGTCCCCGACCGACGCCAGCACGTCGCGGAACCCGGCGACGGCGGCGCGGATCTCGCCGGAGTGCTCGCCCTCCCACTCCTGCCGCGGCAGGGCCAGGAACCCGTCCATGCGCTGCACCCCGGCCTCGAGGTGGCGGCTCAGCGGCCGGCGGTCGGAGTCGCGGACCCGTTCTCCCGCCTGGGCGATGTAGCGCGGGAACAGGCCCAGGCGCTGCGACACGTCCAGCTTCGACGCGATCGAGAGCAGGCCGTTGACCGGCGCGCTCATCGTGCCGACGGTGTGCTCGACCAGCCGGGCGTCGATCCGGTCGACGATCGCCCTGCCCTGCTGCCGGATGACGGCCAGCGTGACGGGGTCCTCGGAGTCGTCCGACTCCGCCTTGTCGAGGAGCGCGGCGATCCGGTCCCGGTCCGCCCGGTCGCCCTCGGCGCTCACGTCCTCGAGCCGGTCCTCCCAGCCGGGGACGCCCAGCATCGAGGCGGACAGCGGCGAGTGGTCCATGATCGCGGAGAACATCTCATCGGCAAGTGACATCGGGCCCTCCCGGACCAGTCGGAAACAAGATCGCCCAGCGTGGACAACGGTACGATGCCGTTCTCCAGCATCACCCTGGACCGCGCACACCACGGCAAGGGTTCGTGGTCACCGCACTAGCCGCGACCGAACCGCTCCGCCAGCGAGTTGACCGCCTCGGCCAGCTCGGCGCCGATCCTGCGCACGACCTCGCCCGCCGGTTCCGCGGTCGCGAGCGGGTACGTCGTGCCGGCCCACAGCGACATGACCTCCAGCTCCCCGCTCGCGCGCACCGGCCTCGTGAGGTGGTGCACGTTCGGGTACGCGGCGGGCGCGTGCGGGCTGTTCTCGACCAGGAACCGGTTGACGAGCCCGCGGGCGGGCCGTCCGCTGAACGCCCGGGTGAGCGCCGTGCGCCGGCTCCCGGCGGCGAGCGCCTGCCGTTGCACCGCAGCGGTTCCGGCCTCCGGGCTGCCGAGGAACGCGGTGCCGAGCTGCGCGGCGACCGCACCGGCCGCCAGCACCGCGGCGACGTCGGCGCCGGTGACGAGCCCGCCGGTCGCGATCAGCGGAAGGCTGACCTCGTCCTGCACGAGCCGGATCGCCGCGAGGGTGCCGTAGAGCTCGCCGCCGCCGGGCGAGACGCCGTCGTCGGTGAACGTGCCGCGGTGGCCGCCCGCGTCGGCGCCCTGCACGCACAGCACGTCCGCGCCGATCTGCTGGGCCTGCCGCGCCTCGCTCGGCGTGGTGACGGTCACGACGATCGTGGACCCGGCCGCCCGGAGCCGCTGCACGTCGTCGAAGTCGGGCAGCCCGAAGGTGAACGACACCACCGGCACCCGCAGCGCCAGCACCAGTTCGAGCTTGGCCGAGTAGTTGTCGTCGTCCCAGCGCGGCTCGCCGGGAACGGCGCCGACCTTGTCCGCGTAGGCCGTGACCCGCTGCACGTAGGACGAGAGGTCCGCCGTCGAGCGCGTGCCGGGCACGAAAAGGTTGACCCCGAACGGTGTGCTCGTGAGTTCGGTGGTGCGGACGATCTTCTCCGCGAGCTGCTCGACGGTGAGGTAACCGGCCGCGAGGAACCCCAGCCCGCCGGCTTCGTTCACGGCGGCGACCAGCTCGGGGGTGGAGGCGCCACCCGCCATGGGCGCGGCGACCACGGGCACGGCCAGCGTGTGGAACATGAGCACAACCTAGTTGGACAGGGCAATGGGTGCCCGGCCGAGCCGCTGTGTCGTCGACGACGCGGCGGCTACTCCGAACGGACGTCGGTGTCACGTCCATTGTGGACGTG
>NZ_JBHXCW010000015.1:0-64437 GCF_042725365.1 Lentzea sp. NPDC060358
TCTGGGGGGTGTTGGGGGGTACGCCTGTGCCACCCCGCCACCGTGCGGCGCCCCGCCGCGAGGTGTCCGGCTGAGCGCGGATCACCTCGTCGTCGCTAGACGGGGGCGGCGTGCACGATCACGTTGTCGCGCGTGCCACACGTGATCAGCCGCAGCCCCTCCTCCTCGGCGTCGCGCGCGACGGCCTCCGCGAAGAAGTCGTCGCGGATGATCCTCTCCGTGCGCGCCACGGTGAAGCGCGCCACCGAACCGTCCTTCTTGGACACTTCGACGACGTCTCCCTGCTGCAGGTCGTTCAGCCGGTAGAAGACGCCTCTGGCCTTGTTGCTCTCGATCCGCCCGACGACGATCCACTGCTGGGGCCGCGTCTGGTGCCAGCCCGCCTGCATGCCCTCGCTCACGGGCGGCATCTCGACGACCCCGCGCGGGTCGAGCCCCAGTGCCACCAACGACGACCGCACGCCGATTCGTTCGATCCGCAGCTCCATCGGGTCGGAGGTGCCCAGCGGCGACACCACCGGCGGCGGAGCTGCTTCGCTCGTCGCCGCCGACGGCTTCGGAGCCGGGCCCTTCGTACAGGCGGTGGCCAGTGCCACACTCAACACCGCGATCAAGACACGAGTCCGCACGACCCCATTGACGCACACCCGGTGGGTTCGCCGCGCACCGGACCACCTTTGATCAAGAACCGGTACCGGTACCGGTCCTGCCCGTGGATCAGGCCGTGCCGCCGCCACCGGTCTGCGGAGCGCCCTTCGGCACCACGACCGGGGTCTTGGCCTTCGGCATGTGCGGCGCGGACGGGGTCTGCGGCTTGGCGACGACCTCGAACTCCGCGGTGCCGCGGTAGGCGTGGTCCTCGCAGTAGAGTTCGGCGTACTGCGTGCCGAGCCCGTACCCCGCGATGCCGTGCAGCTGTCCGGGCCGGAGCCACTCCCGGAACCCCGCCGAGCGGATCTCGCCGCCGTTCGGGCAGTCGCCCTTCTCGATCCGGACCTCGAAGGGCTGGCCCTGCTGGAGCGTGGACGGGACGATCGTGAAGCGCGGCGTCGCCCGCCGGTCGACGACCTCGAACTCCGCCGTGCCGGTCTTGCTGCTGCCCTTGCACTTGAGCGTCGCGGTGAACTTGCCCGGCGTCGAGGCGGCGATCCCGTGCAGGCCACCCGCCGGAACGGGCGCGGCGAAACCGGGCGAGGTGGTGGACTCGCTGCCGCCGGGGCAGGTGCCACCCACGGGCTGCACCTCGAAGTGCTGCTCCATCTGCAGGACGTTCGGTGCGATCTCGAACACGGGCGTGACCTCCTCCTGCGCGGTCGCTCCCGGACCGGTCACGACGACCGCTGCCACCGCCGCGAGTGCGGCGAGAGCCGTGTTTGCCTTCATGTCTTCCCCCAAAAAATGGTGTGGTGAAACGGATTCTCAGATCAACGTCGCGTAGACGATGACGTTGTCCCGGTAGCCGCGGGCCTGCGCGTCGAACGTGCCCCCGCAGGTGATGAGCCGCAGCTCGGGTTCTCGGGTGTCGCCGTAGACGGCTTCGGAGGGGAAGTCGTCCTTGGCGACCTGCTCGGTCCTGCGCACGCGGAACCGGGCCGTCGTCCCGTCCTTCCTGGACACCTCGACCTCGTCGCCCTCGACGAGTTCCCGCAGCCGGAAGAAGATCCCCGGCTGCGCGTTGCCGTCGACGTGGCCGAGCAGCACCGCTGGGCCTGGTTCTCCCGGTGTGCGGGCGTGCTCGTACCACCCGGCCTGCATCGGCTGCTCGACCGGCGGCACCTCGACCGTCCCGTCGGGGTTGAGCCTGAGCGGGACCAGCGACGACCGCACGCCGATCTCGGGGATGCGCACCTCGGTCGGTTCCGACGGAGGCATCCCCCTGTCCACTTCGGACGGTTCCGTCGCCGGTGGTGAGGTCGGCAGCGCGACGTCAGGTGCCTGCGCGCACCCGGCCAGCAGGGCCAGTGCGACGAGAAGTCCCCAGAACGAACGCATGCCCCGGACACGCTCGTGTCCGGGGCATGGTTGCCTCGAGTTGCCTAGTCGAGGTCGTCGTGCCGCATCAGCTGGCGGCCGGCCTCCGTGATGGAGCCCGTGAGCGACGGGTAGACCGAGAACGTCGTAGCGAGGTGCTCGACGGTGAGCTGGTTCTGCACGGCCATCGCGATCGGCAGGATGAGCTCGCTCGCGTTCGGCGCGACGACCACACCGCCGATGACCACGCCGGTGGCCGGGCGGCAGAAGAGCTTCACGAAGCCGCGGCGCAGACCCTCCATCTTGGCGCGGGGGTTCGTGGCGAGCGGCAGCATGATCGTGCGGGCCGGGACCTCGCCCGAGTCGATCGCCTGCTGGCTGATGCCGACGCTCGCGATCTCCGGGTTGGTGAAGACGTTCGCGGCGACGGTCTTGAGCTTGATCGGGCTGACGCCCTCGCCCAGCGCGTGCCACATCGCGATGCGGCCCTGCATGGCCGCGACCGAGGCGAGCAGCAGCACACCGGTGCAGTCGCCGGCCGCGTAGACGCCGCTGACGTTCGTCCGGCTCACCCGGTCGACGGGGATGTACCCGCCGCGCCCGAGGTCGATGCCGATCTTGTCGAGGCCGATGTCGGTCGTGTTGGGCACCGAGCCGACGGTCATCAGGGCGTGCGACGCCTCGATCGTGCGACCGTCTTCCAGGTGGATCAGGACGCCGTCGCCGGTGTTCTCGACCTTGTCGGCGCGGGCGTGCTTGACGACGGCCGTGCCGCGCTCGGCGAACACGTCCTCGAGCACCGCGGCCGCGTCGGCGTCCTCGTGGGGCAGCACCCGGTCCCGGCTGGAGACCATCGTCACCTTCACGCCCATCTCGGTGTAGGCGCTGGCGAACTCGACACCGGTGACGCCGGAACCGATCACCGCGAGGTGCTCGGGCAGTTCGGGCAGGTCGTAGATCTGCCGCCAGGTGAGGATCCGCTTGCCGTCGGGCTCGGCACCCTGCAACACGCGCGGGGTCGCGCCCGTTGCGATGAGCACCACATCGGCGTCGAGGACCTCCTCGGAGCCGTCCGCGGCGATGGTGACGACCCGGTGCTGGGCGAGCCCGCGCGAGTCGTCGGCGAACTTCGCCCGCCCGTTGACCAGCCGGACGCCCTCGCGCTGCAGCCGCGCCCGCACGTCCGCGGACTGCGCCAGGGCGAGGCCCTTCACCCGACCGTGTACGACCGGCAGGTCGACGGCCGCGTGCTCGTTGTTGGTCTGAATGCCCAGCTCACCGGCGTTGCGGAAGGCGCTGCGGGCACCGGCCGAGGCGATGAAGGTCTTGGACGGCACGCAGTCGTACAACACGCACGCGCCACCGGCCCCGTCGTTCTCCACCACGGTCACGTCGGCGCCGTGCTGCGCCGCGACCAGGGCTGCCTCGTAACCTGCGGGTCCGCCGCCCATGATGACGATGCGGGTCACGATCAGTTCCCTTCTGCGCGCTTGCTGGCCGGCACAACCGTACGCGTTGCCCGAATCGCGCGTGTCGTCAGTACCTAAAGCTGATCGATGGGTCGCTACGCTGTCGGACGTGCCGCTCTATGCCGCGTACGGGTCGAACATGGATCCGAACCAGATGATGGAGCGAGCCCCGTACTCCCCGCTCGCGGGGACCGGCTGGCTCGTCGGTTGGCGTCTGACGTTCGGTGGCGAGGACCTCGGCTGGGAAGGCGCCCTCGCGACGATCGTCGAGGAGCCCGACCAGCAGACGTTCTGCGTGCTCTACGACGTCTCACCCCGCGACGAGTCGCGGCTGGACCGCTGGGAGGGCGCGCTCGGGCTCTACAAGAAGATCAGGCTGCGCGTGCAGACCCTGGAGGGGTCCGTGGTGGCCTGGCTGTACGTGCTGGACGCGTACGAGGGCGGGCTGCCGTCCGCCCGGTACATCGGGGTGGTCGCCGACGCCGCCGAGGCCGCCGGGGCGCCCGACGACTACGTCAACGACCTGCGGACCCGGCCCTGCCAGGGGATCGGGCCCTGACCCCGCCCCCGGTGCCGTAGTGGCTCCCCGGTGGGCGGGTTCCAGCGGAGAGCGGTCCGCAGCGGGCGCGTCGGGTTCCCCGGCGCGCGTGCTCGCCGGGGCTCAGGAACCCGCCGCCTCCGCCAGCAGCTCCACCAGGTGGTGGTGCAGGCGGCGGTAGTCCACGGGCGTGATCGTCGACCACGGCTCCTGCCCTGCCGAGCCGCGCCTCATCTGCAGGTAGCGGCCCTTGGGCGTGTCGTAGAACGCCACCACCCGGTCCGGGCGCACCCGCTTGCCCCACTTGTCGCGGGCCGCGGCGCCGAACTGGCCGCGGTTCGACGCGTCGCGGACCATCTCGGCCAGCGTCACGGCGTCGTCCTCACGCACCCGGCCGCGCAGGGCCTCGGCCAGCTCCTCCGGGGTGTCGGCCGAGGCCGCGGCCGCGTCCAGGTCGGCGGAGGGCAGGGTGATCGAGTGGCCCTCGCCCGCGGGAGCCGGGGGGAGGGCGGTCAGGGCTTCGCGCGGCAGTCCGTCGGCCTCCGCCGGGCGCAGGACCAGCTGGCCGTGGTCCAGCACCGCGAGGACGCCTGCCTGGCCCTTGCCGGCGGCCAGGATCCGGACGCTGCGTTCGTGCAGCCACAGGCGGGCGTCGATCTCCTGCTGCGGGCGGTTCAGCACGTGCAGGAGGTCCTCGAGGGTCGGGTCCAGGGAACGCGGGCCGCCCAGGCCGCGCGCTCCCAGCTGACGCCAGACCTGGTCCTCGATGCCCCGGCGTTCCTCGCGGGTCTTGCCCGGCGAGGGGACCTTCAGCACGAGCGGCATCGTCTCCAGGCCCAGGTGCTCCCAGAGGACGTCGAACTCCAGCGTCGAGATGATCACCGGGTCGCGCGTGTCGCTCGTCCCGACGTCCAAGCCGAACAGGGTCATCAGTCGGTCGAGCTCTCCCCGATCACCGGCAGCGAGTAGGTGCCCACGCCGTAGATGTCGTCGCGTTCGCGCAGGTAGTCGGCGGCCTTGTGCTCCAGGTCGTCCTCGTCCTCGCCCTTGCGCGGGCCCATCCCGCCGAAGGGGTCGAACGACTGCGGCATCGGCACGACCCTGCGGTGCACCTGGTCGTTGTTCTGCGCACCGACCGTGCCCATCGGGCCCATGGCCGAGCCCGACGCGTTCGCGACGCCCGCCGCGTGGCCCTGGTTCATGACGGTGCCCATCGCGGCACCGGACGACATGGTGGCGCCGTCCTCCATGAACTTCGGCTGGTCCGCGCCGCCGTTGTTCTGCGAGCCCGACCTGGACCCGGAGCGCTGGCCGGGCAGGCCGACGCCCGCCGTGCCGGTGCCGCCGGGGCCCGTGCTGGTCGGGATCGTGGTCGAGAGGTGCTTGGTCGGCGTCGTGGGCACGGAGGTGCTCGACGTGCGGGTCGTGGAACCCGGCGTCGAGGACGAGCCGCCGCGCGGCGGCGTCGTGGTCGCGCCGCGCGTGCCCGAACCGGTGCGGCCGCGGGTGGCGGACCCGCCCGTGCCGTGCGGGCCGACGCCCCAGACCGCGGCCGTGCCGATGTTCGCGCCGCCGCCGTGCGTGATGCCGGTGCCGCTGATCTGCAGCTGCGGGGGCTGGCTGAACTGGCCCAGCGTCGAGGTGTTCGCCGTCGTGGACGACGCGTAGGTGGTCATGACCTCACGGGCGCGGCGCTCGGCGGCGTCCTGGGCCGCCTCCTGCTTCTCGTGGTCGGTCTGGCCGCCGAAGAGGTGGGTGAGGCCGCTGACCAGTGCGTTCGGCTGCTCCGCGGTCACGGCGACCGGGGCGGGCATGTCCGCGCGGGCCTTCGAGACGTAGCCGGCCTGCAGTTCGGCCGAGTAGCGCATGACGTCCGAGCCGGTGCGGGCGCTGTCGGCCCACGCGGCGATCGGGTTCAGGCCCGCCTGCGCCATGTCGGCCGCCTTGCCGGACCACTTGGCCCCGGACAGGGTGATGCCGCTGTGCAGGTCGTCGTTGATCTCGGTCAGCGCTGCCGACACGCCCTGCCAGCGCTCCATCGACGCGAACGACGCCGCGGCGCCCGGACCTGAGTGGATGCGCTCGTACAGCTCCTTGTGGCTGTAACCCTGCCAGCGGTGGTCGGCCATGGTCAGCACCCGCTCTTGTTCAGCATGCCGGTGTTGTCGCCCTCGACGGCGGCGTACTGCCGCTCGATCTGGTTGAGGTTGTCCATCGCGGTCTTGAGCTGCCGCTGGTAGTTCAGCAGGGCCTGCAGCGCCGAGTCGCCGTCCGCGATCGAGCGGTCGTTGAACTTCTCCGCGGCCTCCGCGCTCACCGGGTCACCCGCCCACGGGCGGACGCGGAACTCGGTGATGGCCATCTCGATCTGCTTGTCGAGCTTGGTCAGCGCGGCCGAGAACGTGGTGCGCAACGCCGGGATGGCCTCCGGTTCCACGTTCAGCTGATGCTGGACGGGTGGCGAGGAGTCAGCCCCGCTGCGTCCTCCTGGCGGCATCGCGAACCTCCGGCGATCGTGCGTACTTGGCGCCCGGTCACTCTATCCACCCGAGGTAACGCTGTGGAGTGCGATCAGTGACATCCGCCCGTGTGGGTCAGCGCTTCTGCAGCAAACTGGCCATCACGGCCTCGGCCACGCGCATGGCCCCGAGGCAAAGATGATCTTGTTGTACCGCAGCCGAATTGCCCCCGTCGCGGAACATGACGTCGACGAACTGCCCATTGGCGACGTCTATTTCCACATTGCAGACGTCGTGCACGTCGGGTGTGCGGACAGTGATCGCCGCGAATCCCTCGATCGTGGTGACCTTGTAGTCGGCCTGTGCGTTCTCCGACAGCCACACGTCGGCGCCCGAGGCGAGCACGAGTGCGATCCTCGCCACATTTCCGCTCGTGGTGCTCCGGATCGTGCACGCCTTGGCACCGCCGAAGCTCGTCTCGACGTACGCGCTGGGCGGGTTGTCGAGGCTCAGCGACATCAGCTGGTCGGGTGAGAGCACCGCGCACGGCTCCACCGAGTCGAGCGGCACCTCACGCGGCCGCTGCGGGAAGTCCATCCGCGAGACCGACGTCGTCGGCGGAGGGGGTGGCGGCGGAGGAGTGGTCAGCGAGCTCTGCCGCGGCACTGCCGTGCAACCGGCCAGCGCCACCGCGACGATCAGGAACGCCGGGGTCCGCATGGCCGGTCACGGTAGCTGCTCGGGCACCGGGTCCGTCGACAACCGTGACCACGACAACTGGTCGACGCGCTGGTCGTCGATGATCTCTTCGTCGCGAAGGCGGCCCTCCAGGGTGAAGCCGCACTTCTGCGCGACCCGCTGGGACGAGGTGTTGGCCACCGCGTGCTTGTAGACGATCCGGTGCATGTCCTTGGCGCCGAACGCCCAGCCGAGCGCGGCGTTGAGCGCTCTGGGCAGCACGCCCTTGCCGCGGTGGGCGGGGTGCGTCCAGCAGGTCACCTCGGCCGAGCCGAGCCGGCGGTTGACGTTGTGGAGCACGATGCCCGCCACCAGGTCTCCGCTGACCGCGTCGCACACGGCCCACGACCAGCGGTAGTCCTTCTCCCAGCCGTTGCTCATCAGCAGGACGAACATCTCCGCCGACGCCGCGTCGATGATGTTCTGGCTGGTCATGTACCGCTTCGTCGCCGGGTCCGCGTAGATCTCGACGAGCGCGGGCACGTCGCTGACGCGGTCGTCGTGGCGGAAGGCGCGCAGGTAGTGCTCACCCGCGTTGATCTCTACTGGCTCCACGCGGCAGAGGCTAGCCCTCGCCGGTGAACCCGTCGTGCCGTTCCGCCAGATCGTCGAGCTCGCCGCGGTGCGCCGAGGCCGGCGTGCCGTCGGGAGCGGTGGTCAGCTCGACCACCCAGTCGACGTCCTCGGCGTCGTCCTCGCCCGCCAGCATGTCGCGGTGCACGGCGCACGGCCCCCAGCCGCCGGCCAGCAACTCCTCCGCGAGCCCCTCGGCCTCGTCGCGGTCGGGAAGGATCAGCAGCACCGTGGCGGGGATCAGCCCGCGCACCGCCAGCGCCGTCCGCAACGCCGCCGTGTCCGGCACGTGCACGCCGTCCAGCCCGGCCTCACACGCCGCGGCCGCGTTCTCCGCGGAGTCGTCGCAGAACACGCCGGTCTCGCAGCCCAGCTCGTCGAGCACGCGCCGGTAGATCGCGGGATCGGGCTTCGCGACCCCGAGCCGCGCCGAGTTGAAGACGGCGTCGAACTCGACGTCCAGCCCGAGCAGTTCGAGGTCGCTCTCGAGCCGCGTGGTCGCGTTGGACAGCAACGCGACGAAGCACTGCCGTCGCGCCGCACGCACCAACGCCAACGCCTCGGGCATCACCGAACCGACGACCGCCCACGAGTCGACCTCGTGCCGCGGCACCGTGCGGGCGATCTCGTCGTGCCACTGCTCATCGGTGATCTGCCCGGTGACGGCGCGGTGCAACAGCGACGGTGCGAAGGCGACCTCGGCGATCTTCGGCGGAGTCGGCTCGTAGGCGCGCAAAACGCCGTCGAGGTCCAGCAGCAGCAACGGTTTCAGCGTCGTCGTCCGTTCCACTGCCCCCACAGGACCGCCACGGCGGGGATGAGCAGGAAGATCAACGGGTTCTTGACGAGCACGAAGAACGCGATCACCACGGCCACGCCCACGACGGGGATGACCGCGCCCTCCCACCGCTTCGCGGGCGGACGCGACGGCTCGGCGAACATCGCCACGGGCGTGACGAACTGCGGCCGCGGGTCGGGCAGGTCGTGGAACAGCGCCATCAGCTCGCCGCGGGTCTTGGCGGTGGTGATCTTCGCGGACCGCTCGCCGTACTCGTCGACGTCGATGCGGCCCGCGCTCATGTGCTCGCCGAGCACCTGCAACGCCTGCTGGCGTTCGGTGTCACCGACGCGGATGTCCCTGGACGGGTCGCTCACGCCGCCAATCGTAGGTGAGCGGCGGGGGTGGGCTTCGGCGTTGGCGGGAGAACGCCTCGCGGCGACGCGCGCAGAAGTGTCAGACCCCGCGCGTAGGTTGGGTCGCGGGGGACCCCGAACCGAAGGGGACCCCCGCGTCAGCTTGCTTTGCGCCCGGTACGTTCCCGGCTGGCAGGTTCCTGCCTGGTGCCGGGTCAGCTTGGTGCGCGGATCGGCCCGGTGCCGGGATCGGCCTGGCGCGCGGAACGGCCTGGCGCGTGGACCAGCCCGGCACCCAGGTCGGCCCGGTGCGCGGGTTGGCCCGGTGCCCAGGTCCGCCCGGTGCTCACGTCGCCCTGGCGCGCGGATCGGCTTGGTGCCCGGATCAGCCCGGTACCCAGGTCAGCTCGGTGCCCAGGTCGGCCTGGCGCGTGGACCAGCCCGGTGCCCAGGTCGGCCCGGCACCCAGGTCAGCCCGGCACCCAAGTCCACCCGGTGCCCGGATCAGCCCGGAACCGCCCCGGCTCAGTCCTTCAGCTCGCAGATCACGGTGCCCTGCGTGATCGGGTCACCGGCCGAGGCGGCCAGCCCCGTCACGGTGCCCGCCTTGTGCGCGGTGACCGGGTTCTCCATCTTCATGGCCTCCAGCACCACGATCAGGTCGCCGGCGGCGACGGTCTGCCCGTCCTCCACGGCCACCTTCACGATCGTGCCCTGCATCGGCGCGGCCACGGCGTCCCCGGACACCGCCGCCGACCCGCCGCCACCGCGCTTCGCCTTGGCCTTCTTCGGCGCGGCACCGGCCGGTCGTGCGGCGCCTGCCGCGAGGTCGCCCGGCAGCGACACCTCCAGGCGGCGTCCGCCCACCTCGACCACCACGGTCTGCCGCGGCGAGTCCTCCGAGGCGTCGGCGCCGCCGGTGAACGGCTCGATCTGGTTGTCGAACTCCGTCTCGATCCACCGCGTGTGCACGGTGAAGCCCTCGGGCTTCTCGGCCGTGAAGGCCGCGTCGCGCACGATCACGCGGTGGAACGGCAGCACGGTCGCCATGCCCTCGACGACCATCTCGTCGAGCGCGCGGCGGGCGCGGGCCAGGGCGTCCTCGCGGGTCTCGCCGGTCACGATCAGCTTGGCGAGCAGCGAGTCGAACTGGCCGCCGATCACGGAGCCGCTCTCGACGCCGGCGTCCACGCGCACGCCCGGACCCGACGGCGCCACGAAGGTGGTCACGGTGCCGGGGGCGGGCAGGAAGCCGCGGCCCGCGTCCTCGCCGTTGATGCGGAACTCGATCGAGTGCGCGCGCGGGGCCGGGTCCTCGGTGTACCGCAGCTTCTCGCCCGCGGCGATGCGGAACTGCTCGCGCACCAGGTCGAGGCCCGTCGTCTCCTCCGACACCGGGTGTTCGACCTGCAGGCGGGTGTTGACCTCCAGGAACGAGATCGTGCCGTCGAGGGCCACGAGGTACTCGACGGTGCCGGCGCCGTGGTAGCCCGCTTCCAGGCAGATCGCCTTGGCGGAGGAGTGGATCGTGGCGCGCTGCTCGTCGGTCAGGAACGGCGCGGGGGCCTCCTCGACCAGCTTCTGGTGGCGGCGCTGCAGCGAGCAGTCGCGGGTGCCGACGACGATCACGTTGCCGTGGGTGTCGGCGAGGACCTGCGCCTCGACGTGGCGCGGCTTGTCCAGGTAGCGCTCGACGAAGCACTCGCCGCGGCCGAACGCCGTGACGGCCTCGCGGACCGCCGAGTCGAACAGCTCCGGGATCTCCTCCATCGTGCGCGCGACCTTCAGGCCGCGGCCGCCGCCGCCGAACGCCGCTTTGATCGCGATCGGCAGGCCGTGCTCGGAGGCGAACGCGATGATCTCGTCGGGGCCGTCGACCGGGTCATTGGTGCCGGGCACCAGCGGCGCGCCCGCGCGCGTCGCGATGTGCCGCGCGGTCACCTTGTCGCCGAGGTCGCGGATGGCCTGCGGGGTCGGGCCGATCCACACCAGACCCGCGTCGAGCACGGCCTGGGCGAACTCCGCGTTCTCGGACAGGAAGCCGTAACCGGGGTGCACGGAGTCGGCGCCGGACTGCGCGGCCGCGGCCAGCACCTTCTCGATCGACAGGTAGCTCTCGCCGGGGGTGTTCCCGCCGAGCGCGAACGCCTCGTCGGCGAGCCGGACGAACGGGGCGTCCCGGTCGGGGTCGGCGTAGACGGCGACGCTCGTCAGGCCGGCGTCACGGCAGGCGCGGATGACCCGGACGGCGATCTCACCGCGGTTGGCGATGAGGACCTTGCGCAGCGACACGGCGTCGTACCTCCTGCTGGGACCGGTGATTTACGGCTCTGACTGGTGCCGCAGTCTACGGAAATCGGGGAAGTCCGAGAGGGAGAGACGGCTCACTCCGCCACGATCGTGAGCACATCGGCCACAATCTGCGATGTGGGTGGAACCAGGTCCGTGCAGGTGACCGCTGTCGTCGCCGCCGTGGTCGTCGTCGCGGGGCTCGTGTTCGCCTATTTCCAGCGCCCCGGCAACATCGATTCAGCACAATACGGTTCGGACACCGGAATGCGCTGCGGCACCACCGTCTGCCAGGTCGTCATCGGCAAATCGGTCGGGGAGGACCTCGTCGAGCTGCTCGGCGGAACGGGCGGCGGCCGCATCCGGATCAGCGGCGGGTCCGGCCAGTTCATCTTCGAGATGACCATCGCCGAGTCCGGTGCGGCGGTGAACGACAGGTCGTTGCAGTGCGCGGACGCGGCGGTCGGCGTCTGCCTCGTGCACGGCGCCCGCGGCACCGACCTGCTCGGCGAGGTGCTGATCCGCAAGGACGGCACGTGGTCGCGCGCGCAGGCCTACCTCGCGACCGGGGGGTTCCTCGGGCTGCACGACGTCGACGAGGACGGCACCGCCGACGTCGTCGCCGTCCAGCTGGCCTGCGACGGGCAGTGCGCGAACGCGTTCGTGCAGGTGTTCTCCGTGGTGGGACCGGAGCTCGGGTGCACGACGGCGGCGCCGGCGCGGGACCAGCTCCCCGGCTGGCCCGCACCGGCACCAAAGTTGTCGCAGTTGCGCCCCTGCGCGGACTGATCAGGCGTTGACGAGGTCCTTCTCGGCGGGGACCGCGGGCTCCTCGATGATGTTCTCGCCGCGGGCGACCAGCACCGGCACGGTGATCTGGCCGGCCACGTTGGTCGCGGTGCGCATCATGTCGAGGATCGGGTCGATCGCGTAGACCACGGCCACACCGGTCGCGATCACCTGCGGCGGCAGGCCGACGACGCTCAGGGTCAGCGTGAGCATCGTGTACCAGCCGGTCGTCCCGGCGGTGGCCAGGGCGCCGAACACGGCGACGAGCACGATGCCGACGTACTGCCAGACCGAGAGCTGGATGCCGAACAGGTTGGCGATGAAGATCGTCGCGACGGCCGGGTAGACCGCGGCGCAGCCGTCCATCTTGGTCGTGGTGGCGAGCGGCACGGCGAAGTTCGCGTACTCCTGCGGGACGCCGAGGTCGGTGGCGGCCTTGCGGGACAACGGGAGCGTGGCGCCCGAGGAGCGGGACACGAACGCGAACTGCAGTGCGGTGCCCGCCTTGCGGAAGAACTCGACCGGCGAGGTCTTGCCGACGAACTTCAGCAGCACCGGGTAGACGACGAACAGCACCAGCGCGGAGCCGAGGTACACGGCGAGGATCAACGAGAACAGCGGCTTCACGAACGAGTTGCCGTAGGTCGCCACCGCGTTGCCGATGAGGCCGAAGATGCCGATCGGGGCGAGCAGGACGATCCAGCCCACGACCTTCTGGACGATGTCGAAGAACGACCGGACCAGGTTCGTGAACGGCGCGGCCTTGTCCCCGAGCGCGTAGGCGGCGAAGCCGACCAGCACGGCGATGAACACGACCTGCAGCACTTCACCCTCGGTGAAGGCGCTGAAGATGTTGGTCGGCACCAGGTTGTCGAGCAGCGCCTGCCACGAGCCGGACGCCCGCTTGGCGAGCTTGTCGACGGCGCCGGCGGCGGGCTCGATCTGCACGCCCTGGCCGAGCCGGAAGACCGACGCGACCGCGATGCCGATCAGCACCGCGATGAACGACGTGGTGGCGAACCAGAGGAACGTCTTGCCGCCGAGCCGGGCGGCGGTGCGGCCGCCGCCGAGGTTGCGCAGCGACGCGATGCCCACGACGATCGCCGTGAACACCAGCGGGATGACGGTGAGCTGGAGCAGCGCCGTGAAGGTGGAACCGATCTTGGCGAGCACGGGCGCGAGCCACGTGCCCTTGCCGAGCCAGCCGGCGAGGGCGCCGAGCACGAGCGCGCCGAGGACTGTGAAGCCGAAGACCTTCGGCTTGCGGTACGTCTGGACGAAGGACACAGGGATCTCCTGCACAGGGGTGGCGGAAAGGGGCTGGGGGAGCAGTCAGCTCCGACAGCCCGCGCTCGTCCTGCGTGCCAGGTCGATGTGCCTGCGACGCGTCAAGTACTCGTTCACCACTCGCCCCCAACGCTCGCGGTGGGAGCAGTCTTCCCCGATCAGGTGAACTGTGACCAGCGTCTACCAGAGTGTGGACACCACGACACCCACCTGGCCCAGCAGCCTGCGGGTGAGCGGCAGGCTGATGCCGATGACGGACGTGTGGTCGCCCTCGATGCCGTCGATGAACCAGCCGCCGAGCCCGTCGATCGTGAAACCGCCCGCGACGTGCAGCGGCTCGCCGGTCGCGAGGTAGGCCTCCAGGTCCTCGTCCGACGGCGTGCCGAACCGCACTGTGGTCGACTCGGCGCCCGACGCGCGGTCCACGACGGCCCCGCCGGACACCCTCAGCACGGTGTGGCCGGTGATCAGCACGCCGCTCTTGCCCGCGATCCGGCGCCACCGCTCGCGGGCGACCTCGGCCGTGCCGGGCTTGCCCACCAGCTCGCCCTCGAACAGCAGCATCGAGTCGCAGCCGACCACGACGCACTCGTCGTCGTGCTCGACCGCCTCCGCCTTGGCCGCCGACAGGGCGACGACGGTCTCCTCGGGCGTGGGGTTCTCGAGCGACGCGACGAGCGCGTCCTCGTCCACACCGGACACGCGGACGACGGGCTCGATCCCCGCCGCGCGCAGGACGCTAAGACGGGCGGGAGACTGGGAGGCCAGGATCAGACGCACGCGCGGAGTCTGCCACGCCCGGCGCCGCGACCTGCCGGAAGGCGAACGCGGCGGCGACGCCGACCACGAGCACCGTGAGCAGCAGGTAGAACGACGCCCGCACGGCCGCGGTGAAGTCACCGGTCGAGGCCAGCACGATCTGCAGCACCGCGCCGGTGGCCGCGCTGCCCAGCACGTTCCCGAACTGCCGGGACGTGTTGTAGATGCCCGACCCGGCGCCCAGCAGCGACCGGTCGAGGGTCCGCGTCGAGATGTTCGTCAGCGGCGAGAACACGAGCCCCATGCCGATGCCCAGCGCGACCATCGACGGCAGCAGCACCCACTGGGAGCCGTCGCCCAGCAGGAACGTCATCGCGACGATGCCCGCGCCCATCAGCACGAACCCGGTGATCGGCAGGAACTTGGCGTCCGCCCGGTTCGACAGCCGTCCCGCGAAGATCGCGACCACGCCGGACATCAGCGACGCCGGGGCGGTGACCAGGCCCGCCATCAGCGGCGACAGCTTCGGCACGGTCTGCAGGAACAGCGTCAGCGGCACGAACACACCGGTCACGGTGATGCCGATGGCGATGTTCGCGACGTTGCCGAGCGAGAAGTTGCGGTTGCGGAAGATCCGCAGCGGCATCAACGGCTCGGGGTTGCGCGCGGACGCCTGCCAGAGCACGAACAGCACGAGGAACAGCACCCCGGCCGCGATGACCTCGGTGACGGTGATCGGCCCTGCCACCCGGCCCCACCGGTAGTGCTCGCCGTTCTGGATGCCGAACACGAGCAGCCCGAGCCCGATGCAGCAGAGCACGACGCCGAGCACGTCGAACCGCGGTGCGCGGTCCGGCCGCAGGTCGGGGACCCACAGGACCAGCAGCACCACCGCGGCCACGCCGATCGGGAGGTTCACGAAGAAGATCCACTCCCAGCCCAGGTGCGTGACCAGCACGCCGCCGAGCAGCGGCCCGGAGACCGTCGCGAGCCCGGCCACCGACCCCCACATGCCCAGGGCCGCGCCGCGCTTGGCCGGCGGGAACAGGTGCGTGATGAACGCCATCGTCTGCGGCGTCATGGCCGCGGCGCCCAGGCCCTGGAACACGCGGGCGGCGATCAGCGCCTCGGCGCTGGTCGACAGCCCGCAGGCCAGCGAGGCCAGCAGGAACAGCACGAGCCCGATGCCGTAGAGGCGCTTCGGCCCGTACCGGTCACCGAGGCGCCCGGTCAGCAGCAACGGCACCGCGAACGCGAGCAGGTAGGCGCTGACGACCCAGATCACGTCGTTCAGCGAGGCACCCAGGTCCGTGATCATCGACGGCAGCGCGACGTTCACGATGGTCGTGTCCAGCAGCGTCATGAAGAAGCCGATGCACAACGCGTACACGGTCCGCCAGTTCGCACGGTCCGTTTGAGTAGTACTGCTGATGCGCGATCACCTCTTCTGTCGGCACTCTCGTTCAAGTGAAGCGCTGGGTGCTTGTCCTCACCGAACGCGGTTCCGATCGCGAAGGCAAGCGCAGACGGATCGCGGCACTGCTCGTCGTGCTCGGCGGGCTCATTGGATCGTGGGGCGTTGGAAGCGTGCTCGCGAGTGACCCGATCGGGTACGGAGTGCCCATCTGGCCGTTCGCCGACACCGCCGATCGCGCGGAGAACGCGTTGCTCACGTCCGTCGTGCCCGCTGTGCGCGACAACCTGCCGATAAACCACACGGACGTGCAGGTGCTGCGGCGGACGACCGCCTACGGCAGCGCCTTCTGGACGCTGAAGCTGGAGGTCGACGGCGAGACCCGCTGCCGCGAGGTCGCCGTCGGTCTCAGCGTGTCCAGCCGCCGGGTCGAGTGCTCCTAGCCGGGGAACCCGGACGCGCGCCACGCGCCGGGCCCGTGCTGGAGCGGCCTGCGCACGCGGCGGGCGTGGTTCGCCCACTCCGGACGCGGCTTCGGCTCGTCGTCCGCGACGGGCGCGGCCGCGGCCAGCCCGGCGACGACCGCGGTCAGCGCGGCCAGCTGGAAGTCGTCCGGCTCGCCCTTGACGACCCTCAGCAGTGGCTTGTTCTCCTCCGGCGCGCTCACAGCGGGATGTTCCCGTGCTTCTTGGGCGGCAGCGTCTCGCGCTTGTCCCGCAGCATCGACAGCGCCCGCGCCACGTAGCCGCGGGTGTAGGACGGCGGGATCACCGAGTCGACGTACCCGCGCTCGGCGGCCACGTACGGGTTGCACAGCGTGTCCTCGTACTCCTGCTGCAACTGCGCGCGCAGGGCGTCGACGTCCTCGCCGTTCTGGGCGGCGGTCGCGAGCGTCTTGCGGTGCACGATGTTCGCCGCGCCCGACGCGCCCATGACGGCGATCTGCGCCGTGGGCCACGCGAGGTTGATGTCGGCGCCGAGGTGCTTGGAGCCCATGACGTCGTACGCGCCGCCGTAGGCCTTGCGCGTGATGACGGTGACGAGCGGGACGGTGGCCTCGGCGTAGGCGTAGATCAGCTTGGCGCCGCGGCGGATGATGCCGTTCCACTCCTGGCCGGTGCCGGGCAGGAAGCCGGGCACGTCGACGAACGTCAGCACCGGGATGTTGAACGCGTCGCAGGTCCGCACGAACCGCGCGGCCTTCTCCGAGGCGTCGATGTCGAGGCAGCCGGCGAACTGGGTGGGCTGGTTCGCGACGACGCCGACGCTGTGGCCGTCCACCCGGCCGAAGCCGACGAGGATGTTCGGCGCGAACAGCGGCTGGACCTCCAGGAAGTCGCCGTCGTCGAGCACGCGGTGCACGACCTCGTGCATGTCGTACGGCTGGTTCGCCGAGTCCGGGATCAGCGTGTCGAGCTCGCGGTCGGAGTCCGTGACCGCGTCGGCGAGCGAGCCCTCCGCCAGCGTGCCCTCGAACGCGGGCGCGTCACTCAGGTTGTTCGACGGCAGGTAGCTGAGCAGCTCCTTGACGTAGGCGATCGCGTCCTCCTCGTCGGAGCCGAGGTAGTGCGCGTTGCCCGACTTGGTGTTGTGCGTGCGACCGCCGCCGAGCTCCTCGAACGTGACGTCCTCGCCGGTGACGGTCTTGATCACGTCCGGGCCGGTGATGAACATGTGCGAGGTCTGGTCGACCATCACCACGAAGTCGGTGAGCGCGGGCGAGTAGACGTGCCCGCCGGCGTTCGAGCCCATGATCAGCGAGATCTGCGGGATCACGCCGGAGGCCTTCACGTTGCGGGAGAAGATCTCGCCGTAGAGGCCGAGCGAGACGACGCCCTCCTGGATGCGCGCGCCGCCGCCCTCGTTGATGCCGATGATCGGGCGGCCGGTCTTGATCGCCAGGTCCATGACCTTGACGATCTTCTCGCCGTAGACCTCGCCGAGCGAGCCGCCGAAGACCGTGACGTCCTGGGAGAACACGCACACCGGACGGCCGTCGACGGTGCCGTACCCGGTCACCACGCCGTCGCCGTACGGGCGGTTGCGCTCCTGGCCGAAGTTCGTCGAGCGGTGCCGCGCCAGTTCGTCCAGCTCCACGAACGAGCCGGGGTCGAGCAGCAGGTCGATGCGCTCGCGGGCGGTCTTCTTGCCCTTCGCGTGCTGCTTCTCGACCGCGCGCTCCGAGCCGGCGTGGACCGCCTCGTCGTTGCGCCGGTAGAGGTCAACGAGCTTGCCCGCGGTGGTGTGGACGTCCGGGGCGCCGGAGGAGGCGTCGGCGGGGACGTGCCCGATCGGCTCGGTCGCACTGCTCATGAGCCCGCAGCCTAACGAGACCATTGCTGAACTGCTCCGTGCAGTTGTCCAGGTCACGGCACCCTGTTGGTCGCGTTCGATCACACGTACCCTCTTCCGTTCCCCTAGCCTGGCGCGATGACCACCGCACTCGACGCCGATGCGCTGCGCGCGAAGCTCGTCGCCCCCCACGGCCCGTACGCCGCCCTGGACGTCGTGGAGTCCACGCCGTCCACGAACGCCGACCTCGCCGCGGCTCCGGACGCCGCCGACCGCACGGTGCTGATCGCGCTGGAGCAGACCGCGGGGCAGGGCCGGCGTGGCCGCAGCTGGGCGTCACCGGTCGGCGGCCTCTACGTGAGCGTGCTGTTCAGACCCGCCGGGGTGTCCCCGGCGAAGCTGCCGTGGCTCAACCTGATCGCCGGGCTGGCGCTGGTGCGCGTCGCCCAGTCGGCCGGCGTCGAGGCGTCGCTGAAGTGGCCGAACGACCTGCTGCTGGGCTCCTCCGCCGGCAAGGGCGCCGGGATCCTGTCCGAGATCACCGCGGACGGCGCGGTCGTGGTGGGCATGGGCTTGAACGTCGCGAAGCTGCCCGCCGGCGTCGAGCCCGCACCCGGTGGCCTCGCGCCGACGTCGCTGGAGGACTCCGGTGCCACCGAGCTGGACCGCGAGGAGCTGGCGTTCCGGCTGCTGGTCGAACTGGCCGGGCTGGAGGGCGTGTGGCGCAAGAACGGCGGCGACGCGGTCGAGTCCGGCGTCCTGGAGGAGTACCTGGAGCACTCGGCGACCGTCGGCTCGCGGGTGCGCGTCGAACTCTCCGGGGGCGCCGCGGTCGAGGGAACGGCTCAGCGCGTCGAGCCGGACGGCACCCTGACCGTGCGCGGCGACGACGGCCTGGAGCACGGCGTGTCCGCAGGTGACGTAGTGCATCTGCGCCCCGCGTAGCTAGGGTTGGCCCATGGCCTATCCCGACGACCTGCTGAGCTCAGGCGAGCACGTCGTGATCCACAAGCACCCCCACTGGAAGATGCTGATCTTCCCGGTGTTCTGGCTGCTGGTGGTGGTCGCGCTCGGCATCTACCTGGCCGGGCTCGTCGCGGACCAGTCGTGGGCCTTCATCGCGCAGATCGTGCTGGCCGCGGTCGGGCTCGTGCTCGTCCTCTGGCTGACGGTCGCGCCGCTGCTGCGGTGGCGCACCACGCACTTCATCATCACGTCGGACCGCGTGATGTACCGCGAGGGCGTGTTCAAGCGCACAGGCCTCGACATCCCTTTGGCCCGTGTCAACAGCGTCCGGTTCGAGCACTCTCTGGTGGACCGGGTGCTGGGCTGCGGCACGCTGGTCATCGAGTCGGCGTCGGACGAGCCGCTCGAGTTCGACGACATCCCGTCCGTGGAGAAGGTGCACACGATGTTGTACCGAGAGGTCAACGACAACCCTTCTGACGACTTCCGCCCGTTGGACGCCTGATGGGGGCGCGCGAGGTCGGGCTGCCGGACGTCGTCCCCTCCGGATCGCTGCCGCCGGCGGTGACGATCTGGGAGGTCGGGGCGCGGGACGGGTTGCAGAACGAGTCCGCCGTGGTGCCCGTGGCGGTGAAGCTCGAGTTCCTGGCGCGGCTCGCGGACGCCGGACTGTCCGTTGTGGAGGCCACGTCCTTCGTGCACCCCTCGTGGGTGCCGCAGCTGGCCGACGCCGCCGAGCTGCTCGCCGGGCTGGACCGCCGGCCCGGGGTCGTCTACCCCGTGCTGGTGCCCAACGAGCGCGGGTTGGACCGGGCGCTCGAGGCCGGGGTGTCGCACATCGCGATCTTCGCCTCCGCCACCGAGACGTTCGCTTCCCGGAACCTGAACCGGACGCTGGACTCGCAGTTCGAGATGTTCGCGCCCACCGTGGCTCGGGCTCTGGAAGCCGGGTTGTCCGTTCGCGGGTACGTGTCGATGTGCTTCGGGGACCCCTGGGAGGGGCCCGTCGCCCGGTCCCAGGTCGTGGCCGTGGGGGAGCGGTTGCTCGAGATGGGGTGTTCGCAGCTCTCCCTCGGCGACACCATCGGTGTCGCCACTCCCGGGCAGGTCGAGTCGTTGATCGAGGGGTTCCGGGACGTCTCCTCGCTCGCCGTGCACTTTCACGACACCTATGGGCAGGCGTTGTCCAACACCCTGGCCGCCCTGCGGTGCGGGGTCACCACTGTGGACTCCTCCGCCGGCGGGCTCGGCGGGTGTCCCTACGCGGAGTCCGCCACCGGCAACCTCGCCACCGAGGACCTGGTGTGGATGCTGGACGGGCTGGGGGTCCGGACCGGGGTGGATCTGGACAAGCTCGTCGCCACCTCGGTGTGGATGGCTGAGCAGTTGGGACGGCCCAGCCCCTCCCGGGTCGTCCGGGCCCTGTCCAAGTAGTTCCACCGCCGGAAGCTCCGCTCACGGGCCGAGCCCTACCGCTCGGCTTCGTCCCTGCCGGGGATCGCGTCTCGTGCCGTGAACATGCCTGTCGCGATGAAGCGGTAGACGAGTCGGGTGTCCCTCCTCGCCCTGCCCTCGAACTCCACCAGGCCCAGCTCCGGGCGCTTCTTCGAGCGCCTCGCGCTCAGCACCTCGGCTTCGAAGGTCAGCCTGTCGCCGGGGTACACCGGGGTCAGCCAGGACAGCTCGCGGCCCCCCGGCGAGCCCTGCGAGGTGGAATCCGCCAGGATCACGTCCACCCAGCGGCGCATCCACAGGGAGGCGGTGTACCAGCCCGATGCGGACAAACCTCCGAAAATCGAGGTCTTCGCCGCCTCGTCGTCCAGGTGGAAGGGCTGGGGGTCGAAGCGTCTCGCGAAGTCCAGCATGTCCTCCCGGTCGACTACCAGGTCACCGAGCGGGATGATTCTGCCCGCGGGCAGGTCCTCGAAGGCGATCACGTCGTCGATCGTAGTAACTGAATCCGCCGGGAACCGATTTACGGGCGACGGCGTCCTAGAGCCCGAGCCCAGGGCTATGCGTGTGAGGGGGACTCGGTGGACGACCACCGTGCGCAGGTCGAGGAGCTGCTCGCCGACTACCGGCGCAGCCGCGAGCAGCTGGCGTCGGTCCAGCGGGAGCTGGCGGCCGTCTCCGGGAGGGCCTCCAGTCCGGACGGGACGGTCACCGCCGTGGTCGGGAGCGGCGGGAAGCTGGTGGAGCTCGAGCTGTCCGAGCTCGCCTACCGGCGGCACCGGCCGGAGCAGCTGGCCGAGTTGATCGTGCGGACCGTCGGTGAGGCGGCCGCCACCGCTGCCGAGGGCACCTACCAGACGCTCGGCTCGGTGCTGCCCAGCGCCACCGACCCCGCGGCGCTGGTGGCCGGGACGGCCGACCTGCAGCCCGCCGAGTACAGGGCGGAACTGGCTCAGCAGCCTGCTCGTCGTCGTGCGGACGACGACGAGGACAACGAGCAGCGGGAGAGCTGGCTCGACTCCGAGCTCATCGACAGGAGGGTGCGATGACCGGGTATGAGGCCGACCTCGAGCGGCTGGACGCCGGGGCGCGGGACCTGAAGGGCTTCGCCGGGCAGGCCACCGAGATCAAGGGGACGCTCGAGCGGGCGCTCGCCTCGTTCGGGGCCTGCTGGGGCGACGACGCGGTCGGGATGAGCTTCGCCTCCTCGCACGAGAAGCCCTCCGCCGACGCTGCCGGTGCGGTGGCCGCGCTGGCCACGACGCTGGGTGACGTCGGGGACAAGCTCGCCGCCACCGCCGAGACGTACCGGCACGTGGAGCAGAGCAACGCGTCCGCGATGAAGAGGCTGGAAGGCTGACATGGGCATCGAGCTCCCCGCCGAACTCGCCGCCGTCGCGGCCAAGGCAGGCGTCACGTGGCCCAAGGCCGACGAGGACGCGATGCGCTCCAGCGCCGCCGCCTGGCGCGAGGCCGGCGACAAGATCAAGGGCCTGGGCGCCTCGTCCGACGGTGCCGCCGGTCGCGCGCTCGACGGCGTCAAGGGCGCCACGGGTGACGCGGCGCGCGGGCGCTGGGCGAAGGTCGTGGCGCCGGACGGCGAGCTGCAGCGCGCCGCCCGCGGGTGCCACGCCGCCGCCGACCGGCTCGACCACGCCGCCAAGCAGGTCGGGGCCGCGAAGGTCGAGATCGTGCGCGAGCTGGTGACGCTCGCCAAGAACACCGATGCCGCGAACACCTCCGCGAACGCCGGCAACCCCGCGGCGCTGCTCGGCCTCGACACGCTCACCAAGGGTGCCGCGGCCAACGTCGCGAACCTCCAGAACACGCTGTCCTCGGCGATCCGCCTCGACAGCGGCGTGGACATGACGCACGGCTCGCAGCCCGTCAACACCGCGCCCGGCGCCCACGGGCCCGGCTCCGGCGGTCCGAGCCTGGGCGGGCTGCTGTCGCCGGTCACCGACGTCGCCGCCGGTGTGGTGGCCCCGGTGGCCCAGGTCGTCGCGCCGGTCGTCGAACCCGTCGCCGCCGTGGTCGCGCCGGTCACCGAGACCGTCGCCCCCGTCGTCGGCGCGGTCACCGCTCCGGTGGCGCCGGTCGTCGGCGCCGTCACCGCGCCGGTCGCGCCCGTCGTCGGCGCCGTGACCGACGTCGCCGCACCCGTGCTGGACGCCGCCGCGCCCGTCACGGCGCCCGCCGCCGCCGTCGTGCAGCCGGTCGTCGACGCGGTGCCCGGCGGCCGTGACGTGGCCGGACCCGTGTTCGACGGTCCCGGCGACGGACACGGCCGCGGCGACGGTCCCGGCCACGGACCCGGTCAAGGGCAGGGTCCCGGACAGGGCCAGGGCCCCGGTCAAGGGCAGGGACACGGCCAGGGCGGCCCGCAGGTGCTGCCGGGCGTGGTCAACCAGGTCGTCGCGCCCGTCGCGGCACCGGTCGCAGACGCCCTCCCCGGTCTGCACGGGCACATCGGCCCGATCGCCGACGGCACGACCCAGGCCTCCGCGGCCGCGGTGCTCGACCAGCCGCTGGTCCGCGGTGGCGACGTGCACGGCGCACCCGCCGCCCAGGCCGCTCCCGCGGCGCCTGCCGCTCCCGCCGGTCAGGCGGTGGGCAGCGGGCCCGTCGGTGGTCCGGTCGGAGGCGCCGCCGGTGCCGTCGGCGGCGCCGTGGGCGGCGCGGTCGGTGGTGTCGGCTCGGCGGCTCCGGCCGCCGGCGGCCAGGCCGGTGCGGCTGTCGCCCAGCAGGCTTCCGGCCAGCAGGCCCAGGCCGCCCAGCAGGGGCAGCAGGCCGGTCAGCAGGCCGCCAAGGCCGCGGACGCGAAGGCCGCGGAGATCAAGGCCGGCGAGGCCAAGGCGGGCGAGGCGAAGGCCGGTGACGCCAAGCCGGGTGAGTCCAAGCCCGGTGAGGTCAAGTCCGGTGCGCAGGCCGTGGCCGGCAAGTCCGGTGCGCCGGCGGCGGTCCCGGGCACGGGCCACGCTCCGGGAGTGCAGCCCGGCACCCAGGCCACCGTCCAGAGCCAGGCCGGTTCCGGCACCCAGTCGCCCGGTCAGCACGGCGGTGCCCAGCCGGCCGGCCAGGGGCAGCCGGGCGTCACCAAGGACGCCCTCGCCAAGGACGTGGCGAAGGACGGCTCGCTCGACGACGCCGAGTTCGGCGAGGCCGGCACGCCGTCGCAGGCCCCCGGCGGTGCGCCCGTCGGCGACGCCGCCACCCCGGCGCCGCTCGCGACCGCCGACCTCGGCGGCCACGCGATCTCGGGCTCGCTCACCGACCGCCTCGAGAACCGCGAGAACCTGGCGCTGGTCGACCCCGGTCTCGCCGGGGACGTCATCCGCCACACCTACACCGCGATCGCGGCCGGCAGCTGGTTCATGGCGATCTTCCTGTCCGCCGGCCAGGCTCCCCGGCTCGCGCCGAAGCCCGCCCGCCAGCTCCCGCCGCCGAAGCAGGAGGAGGAGCAGGTCACGCCGCGGTTCGGCCCGCACGACCACCCGCGGGCCGACCTGGTCGACCTCTCCGGCCCGCGGCCCGTGGAGCAGGTCGACGGGCTGAGCGAGGACCACCCGGTCGTGCAGGAGCTGCTGGAGGGCTACGACTCGCTGGCGGGCATGCACGAACGCGACTGGGAGGGCCTCTTCCAGCACGAGGACGGCACGCCGCGCTGGCCCGTCGAACGCGAGGGCGGCTACGAGGACCCGCAGCCGGAGGTGCTCGCGGCCGGTGCCGAGCTCGACCGGTTCGGCACGCCGGAGGGACGCGTCCTGAGCACCGCCGGGACGCCGTTCGCCCAGCGCTCGCTGCCGCCGCACGTCCTCGCCGAGGGCTACCGGCGCTACCGGGTCGAGAAGGACCTGCCCGTGCACCGGACGATCAGCGCGCCCTGGTTCGGCCAGCCCGGTGGCGGCAGCCGCTACCGCACCACCTACCCGGTCGCCGACCTCGTGGCGCTCGGCTACCTCACGGAGATCACCGCATGAACGTCGAGTCGCTGCCCGAGTGGCTGAGCAGGATCGGTGTGCCGGACGACGTCGTCAGCATCGGTGAGGAGGCGGAGGGCCGCTGGTGCCTGCTCACCGACGAGACGGGGCACGAGGTGTTCTGGCAGGAGCAGGGCAACCGCTACGACTGGGCCCGGTTCGACGACGAGAGCGTGGCGTGCCACTACCTCTTCGGCCGGCTCGCCTGGGCCCAGGTCGCGCGCGGGAGCCTCAGCGTGCCAACAGCGTGAGGGCTTCGTCGTGCAGGTGGCCGTTCGACGTCAGCACGCTGCCGGCGTCGTAGCGCTCCTCGCCGTCCAGCGAGGTGAAACGGCCACCCGCCTCGGTCACCAGCACCTGGAACGGGGCGATGTCCCACGGGTTCGCCACGCACTCCGGCGCCAGGTCGATCGCGCCCTCGGCGACCAGGCAGTGCTGGTAGAAGTCGCCGAACGCGCGGCTCTCCCAGGTCGCGTCCACGAGCCGCAGGTACGCCTCGCGCGAGTGGTACTTCACCCACGACTTGATGTCCGTCGTCGACACGTAGGCGTCCTCGAGAGAGCGCACCCCGGACACGGAGATCGCGCGTTCACCGGCGGCGTCGGAGGCGAACGCGCCCCCGCCCGCGGCGGCCCACCAGCGGCGGCCCAGCGCCGGCGAGGACACGACGCCCACGACCGGCGTGCCGTCGACGACCAGGGCGATCAGCGTCGCCCAGATCGGCACGCCGCGCAGGAAGTTCTTGGTGCCGTCGATCGGGTCGAGCACCCAGACGCGCGACGCGTCCAGCGTGCCGCCGCGCTCCTCGCCCATGACGACGTCGTCCGGGCGTTCGGCGGACAGCACCGAGCGGATCGCGTCCTCCACCGCGACGTCGGCATCGGTGACGGGCGTGCGGTCCGGCTTGCGCTCGACGGCGAGGTCGTGGGCGCGGAACCGGGTCGCGGTGATCGCGTCGGCGGCGTCGGCGAGGCGGAGGGCGAGTTCGAGATCAGCATCGTGGCGTGACACGCGGCGATCGTTCCACGAATACGCTGGGCCCGTGAGCGTGGTGTTGCTGGCCGAGGACGACCCGGCCATCGCGGAACCGCTCTCCCGCGCGTTGACGCGGGAGGGCTATTCGGTGCAGGTCGTCAACGACGGGCCGAGCGCCTTCGAGTCCGCCATCGCCGGGGGCATCGACCTCCTGGTGCTGGACCTCGGCCTGCCGGGCATGGACGGGCTGGAGGTGTGCCGCAGACTCCGCCAGAGCGGCCGGGGCATCCCCGTGCTGATGCTCACGGCCCGTGCCGACGAGGTCGACTTCGTCGTCGGGCTCGACGCCGGCGCGGACGACTACGTCGCCAAGCCGTTCCGCCTGGCCGAGCTGATGGCCCGCATCCGGGCCCTGCTGCGCCGCCGCGCGCCGGGGACGCTGGAGGTCAACGGCGTGCGCGTCGACCTGGCCGCCCGCCGCGTCACGGTCGACGGCGGCGAGATCCAGCTCGCCAACAAGGAGTTCGAGCTGCTCAAGGTGCTGATCCAGCGCGCGGGCCAGGTCGTGAGCCGCGACGAGATCCTGTCCGAGGTGTGGAACGACCCGGACATGAAGGGCAGCAAGACGCTCGACATGCACATGTCGTGGCTGCGCCGCAAGCTCGGCGACGGCACGCCCAACTCGGCCGAGCGCCGCATCGCGACCGTCCGCGGCCGCGGTTTCCGCTTCAACGCCGACTGATGCGCCGCCGGATCCTGCGGGCCATCCTGCTCGCCGTCGCCGTCACGGGTTTCGTGCTCGGCATCCCGCTCGGCTACACGGCCCTGCAGCTGGTCGAGGACACCGCCCGCGGCGCCCTCACCGAACGCGCCCAGCAGATCGCGACGACGCTCGACGACCAGCTGGCGAACCGGCGCGTGATCGACATCGACGCGGTCCGGATCGCCATCCCCACGGACGGCCGCCTCACCGTCGTGTCGGGCGGGAACACGAGCGTCGTCGGCCCGTCGCCGGGCACCGACCCGCTGACCGCCGAGCTGCCGATAGCGCAGCAGGGCACCGTCCGCCTGGAGATCCCGTCCGGCCCGATGCACACTTCGCAGGCCCAGGTCGCGGGCCTGGTGCTGCTCCTGCTCGCGCTGTCCGTCGGCACCGGCACCGTCGTGGCGCTGGTGACGGCACAAACGCTCGCCCGCCCGCTGGGCCACGTGGCGGCGCGCGCGTCCCGCCTGGGTGCCGGCGACTTCCGCGCCGACGAGCAGCGCTACAACATCGAGGAGCTGGACGCCGTCTCCGAGGCCCTCGACACCTCGGCCACGGCACTGGCCCGCCTGGTCCAGCGCGAACGCGAGCTGGTCGGCGACGTCTCCCACCAGCTCCGCAGCCGGCTCACGGCGTTGCAGCTGCGCCTGGAGGCCCTGGCCGAACACCCGGAGCCGGACACCGCCGCCGAGGCCCGCGCGGCTCTGGAGCAGGCCGAACGCCTGGCAGCCGTGCTGGACGAACTGCTGGCCGCGGCCCGCGCGGCCCGTGCCGTGGGCGCCGAACCGCTGGAGCTGCGTCCCGCGTTGAACGCCATCGCCGAGGAGTGGCGCGAGCAGGTCAAGTCGCAGGGACGTGCGTTGCGCGTGCGTGTGCCGGACGGTTTGCTCGCGCGCGCGACGCCCGCACGGCTGCGTGAGGCCATCGGGGTGTTGCTGGACAACGCTTTGCGCCACGGCGAGGGTTCCGTCGTCGTCTCCGCACGGGGTGAGGACGGCACGGTCGTGGTCGAGGTCAGCGACGGCGGCGCGGGCGTGCCGGACGAGCTGGCGGCGCACATCTTCGAACGCGGCGTGTCCGGCGGCGGCTCGACGGGCGTCGGCCTGGCCCTGGCCCGCGCCCTGGTCGACGCGGACGGCGGGCGGCTGGAGCTGTCGACGGCCCGGCCGGCGACGTTCGCGGTGTTCCTGCCGGTGCCGAAGGCGCAGGACGTGGTCGGGATACCGTGGAAGACGCCGAGCACTCCGCGCTAGGAGTGGCCGAGCTCCTTCTCCTCCTCGAGCGACCGGGAGGCACCGCGCGCGTTCTCCTCGGGGAACACCCAGTGCTTGTACCCGTACCACCGGAACGCCATCGCGATCAGCGTGCCGACGATCTGCGCGCTCAGGAAGTCGGCGACCTCCTCGGTGAGCCGCGACACGTGCGGCTCCTGCAGGTGGAACAGGTAGCGCGACACCCACAGCGGCGCCGAGTTCAGCACGATGCCGATGCCGTTGACGAGGAAGAACAGCAGCGCCTCGTGGTGGCGCTCACGGCCGCCGCGGGTGCGGAACGACCACTCCCTGTTGAGGATGTACGACACGATCGTGGCCACGAGGGTGGCGATGATCTTCGCCGTCACCGGGTTGTTCGGCAGGACGACCGTCTTGATGCCGAAGAACAGCGCGGTGTCGATGATGAAGCAGGTGCCCCCGACCAGGGCGAACTTGACTAGTTCACGATGCTTCAGCGCGATCGACCGGATCGGCTCCGGGAACCGCGAGATCACTGTTTCGCCTAGGGACACGGGATGAGTCTACGGAGATCGGGTGAACGTGCCGGTCAGGTCGCGCGCCCGCGTCCGGGAACACCCAGCGCCGCATCGCCCAGAACTTGAAGCCCGTCGCGAGCAGCATGCCGACGACCGAGCCGGACACGAAGTCCGCGATCTCCTCGGTCAGGGTCGCGACGAACGGCGCCTGCAGGCCGAACAGGTGCCGCGACAGCCACAGCGGCAGGATGTTGATGGCCACGCCGAGGCCGCTGACCAGGAAGAACAGTGCTGCCTCGTGGTGGCGCTCGCGACCGCCGCGGGTGTGGAACGACCACTCCCGGGACAGCACGTACGAGGCGATGATCGCCACCAGGACGCCGATGACCTTCGCCGTGACGACCTTGTCGGTCAGCACGGTGAGCTTCAGCGCGTACCAGACCCCGTTGTCGATGAGGAACGTCGTGCCGCCGACCACGGCGAACCGGATCATCTCGCGGTGCTTGTGCAGCAGGAACTGGAGTGGTTCTGGCAACCGGCTCATGGCCCGGCGGACGACTGGCAGCACCGCGCCAGCTTACGGATCAAGACGGCGATGCCGACTCCGGGTGTTACCTACCGCAACGCTGAGGTGCTTGACCTGCACGTTCCGTGACGAAGGAAGATCAACTACTGATCAACTCCGCTGCGGCGGGCAGGGCGTCCCGAACAGGCCCGGCAGCAACGACGGCAGCAGGCCACCGCGGTCGCACGGCTCGTCCGACCGCGGCGCGGCCGGCTCCGGTGAGGACGGCGGCGCCGTGGTGGACGGCTCCGTCGTCTCCGGCGCTGGGGTCTCGGGCGCCGTGACCTGGGGCGCTGTGGTCTGGGGTGCGGTGTTCTGAGGCACCTCCGGGACCGTCGCCGACGGCAGGTCAGGCGCGGTCGGTTGCGCCGGCACCTCCGGCTTCTTCGGCTCGACCGGCTTCGCGGGCGTGGTCGGCCTGGGCTCCACGGGCGGAGTGGTCGTGGTCGTCGTCGGCGGGGTCGTCGCCGGCGGTTCCTCGACGACCGGCGGCCGGTCCGGGTGGCCCTTCACCGGCACCGTCACGGACTTCGTCGCGTTGCCGAGCGTCGCCTTGACGGTGACCGACCCGCCCCGGTGCGGCAGCCCGAACGCCCAGAAGGACATCCGGAACTTGCCGCCCTTGTCCAGGTCGGCGATGCAGCGCAGCGAGTCCCGGCCCGTCCGGGAGCACTGGCGGTACGGCGTGAAGATCACGATGTGCTCGGACGACGACACGTCCAGCTTCAGCGTGCCGGCCCGCGGACCGGTGTTGCGCACCTGGACGTCGACGCGCGGGTCCCAGAACACCTGGTGCCACGTCGACACGGAGAGCTCGAAGTCGTCGTCGACCGGCGGCACGTCGACCTCGACGTCCACCTTCACCGAGATGGACGTGCCGGCGCTGATCGTGCCGGTGATGCGGCCGGGCACCGCGTCGTGCGTGGCCTTGAGCCGGAACAGGAACGTCGCCTGCCCGCCGGGCGCGATGCCCTGCGGCGTCACGCACGTGATCACGCCGCTGCCGGCGGGGCAGTTCACGGTCTGGTCCGCCGCGCCGTCGAGCTGCAGCGCCCGCGCCGCGAACGACGACGGCCCGCCGGTCGACAGCACGCCCGGCGGCAGGGTCAGCAGCATGCTCGCGGGCGGCGAGACGGAGCCGCCGGTGTTGCGGACGGCGATCGGGAAGTCCTTGGCCTCCTCGCCCGGCGTCAGCGTGTAGCCGGTCGGCGTGGTCGGGACGAGCGACGGTGGCGCGGGCTCCGGTTCCGGCTCGGGTTCGGGAGTCGGCTCGGGCGAGGGTGGCGGGGTCGGCTGCGGAGCCGGTTCGGGCTGCGGGGCCGGGGCCTCCGGTGCCGGTGCGGGCGGTTCCGGCGTGGGTGCCGGGGTCTGCGCGGGCGGCGGCGCGGGGGGGGGGGGGGGCGGCTGCGGGGCCGGTGGCTGGGGGGAGGGCTTCGGCGGCTGCACCTGCGTCACCGCGGGAGGCGGCGGGTCGGCCTGCACCTGCGGCGGCGGCTGCTCGCTGCTGCCGGCCGCGAGGGCGATCACCACGGCCGCGGCGACGGCGGCGACCGAACCGCCGACCGTGACGAGCTGGCGGGGGATCGAGGCGCCGATCGCGCCCGCGCCCCCGGCGGCCGCACCGGCGCCGACGACGGTCGTGGTCGTGCCGGCCGCGAGGAGGTAGGTGGTGGCGCCGACGCCCAGGACCAGCGGGGCGACGAAGAGCCGCAGCGAGCCGTTGACGTCGGCGAGCTCGGCCGCGAGCGCGCGGCACCGGCCGCACTCGTCGAGGTGCGTCTCGACCTGCGTCGCCTCGCGCTTGGACAGGCCGCCGCGCGTCCACGCGCCGAGCCGGTCGACGGTGGCCCGGCAGCGCTCGCCGCCGGTCTCGGCGAGGTGCATCTGCAGGTACTGCTGCTTGAGGCCCTCGCGGGCGCGGTAGGCGAGCGCGGACACGCCGTTGGCCGTCAGCCCGAGCAGCGGGGCGACCTCGGCGGGCGATTGGCCCTCGATCTCGGTGTGCCAGAGCACCATCTGCCAGCGCTCGGGCAGCGCGGCGAAAGCGCGGGCGGCGAACGAGCGCTCGAGACCGGCGACGGCGGTGTCGCTGAACGCGACCGCCGGCGCGACGTCGGTCATGTCCTCGGTGAGGTCGACCTTCCGGTCGCGGCGGGTCTTGTCGTAGGCGGTGTGGCGCAGCGCCGTGAGGAGGTAGGCGCGGAAGGCGGCGTCGGGACCGCGGCCGGCGCGCAGCGTGTCGAGAACTTTCGCGAAGGCCTCGGAGACGAGGTCGTCGGCCTCGGCCTGCGAGCGGGCCAACTGGCGGGCGAGGTTGTAGGCCGCCGAGACGTGGCGTTCGTACAGCTGGCCGTAGGAGTCGATGGTCCCTTTGCGCACGGACTCGATGAGTTCCGCGTCGCTGGGCCCCTGTACATCTGCAGGAACGGTCGCCACAGTCTTCGTTTCCCTCCTCGCCGGGCTCAGTCTGACTTACGGCGTGCGGAAGAGTCATCTCAATCCCCCGCGCGGGTTGCGTCACGATCCAGCGACGAACTCGTCTCCCAGCTGGAATCGACGGCGAAAGGAGACCGGGTGGGTGTCGCACAAGCGGAACGCCTGCTGAAGTCGAGGTGGCGGACCGCCTCCATGGCCGCCGGCTGGGCGTTCCCCGCGGACTGGCCGCTGGCCGAGGTCGACGACGTGTGCGCGGCGGTGCTCGAGGACGAGGACCCCGGCGACGCGCTGGTGCGGCTCGGCCGCGCCAGAGCCGAGGCGGGCGCCGAGCTCGGCGAGACGTTGCTCGACCTCGCCGCGCTGCACGCGGTGATGACCTCGACCTCGTCGCAGATCGTGTCGCCGAACGTCGACGCGCTCCCCTCCCGGATGCTGCGCTCGACGGCGTTGGGCTGGGCGGACGTGGTGACGAGGCGGGCCGGTGACTGCGCGGCGGAGGACCCCCTGACCGGGCTGGCGACGCCGGCCTACCTGCGGACGCGGCTGGGCGAGGTGTACCGGGAGACGCCGGTGGCGCCGCTCGACTACGCGCTCGTGCTGCTGCGCCTCGACGTGCACCGCGCGTCCGGGTGGTCGCGGGTCGTCGCCATGACCCTGGTCTCGGACGCGCTGCGCACCGTCTTCGACCGCGGCGAGACGCTGGCGACCCTCGGGCCGTCGGTGGCGGCCGTGCTCGTCAAGCGCGACGAGCTGCTCACGCGGAGGGTCTCGAACCTCCGGGTGCTGGCGGCCGACCGGCTCGCCGACGACCCGAACGTCCGCCCGGCCGGGCCCGCGGAGGTCTGGGTCGAACGGCTGCCGGACACGCACGACCAGGCTCGCGCGCTGCTGGCCGCTCTCGGGCGCTGATCCACCCCTGTCCCGCGCCCGCGGGTCTTCCCGCGTCCCCACCGGGGTGGCTTCCGCCTGCCCGCAGAAGTGTTCTATTGTCTTAGTTGAGTAGAACAATCTGGGGAGTGTGCGTGGTCGAGTTCCACGTGGACCGCGGCAGCGGTTTTCCCGCGTACCTGCAGCTCGGGCAGCAGGTCAGGGAGGCTTTGCGGCTCGGCTGGCTGCAGCCGGGCGATCGGCTGCCGACGGTCCGCGACGTCGTCGCCACGAGCGGCGTGAACGCGAACACCGTGCTCAAGGCCTACCGCGAGCTGGAGCTCGCCGGTCTCGTCGAGGCCCGCCAGGGCTCCGGCACCTTCGTCAAGGCGTCCCTGGGGTCCGCCGCCCCCGAGGACCTCGACCCGTTGCGCGACAAGCTCGCCGCGTGGGTCGCGGAGGCACGCTCCGCCGGGTTGGAGGACGAGGACATCACCGCGCTGATGCGCGAGGTGCTGAGCAGGGGAGCGCGATGAGCGTGGTTGCGGCCGAAGTGTCGAAGTGGGCGGTGCGCGACGTCTCCTTCGAGCTGCCGCCCGGCAGCGTCACGGCGCTGGTGGGGGCGAACGGCTCGGGGAAGACGACGTTGCTGAACGTGCTGGCGGGACACCTGCCGCCCTACTCGGGCCGCAGCGCGGTGGCGGGCCGCGTCGCCTACGTCCCGCAGCACAAGCCGATGTACCGGGGCTTCAAGGTCGACGACGTGCTGTCGTTCGGCCGCCGCATGAACAGGGTCTGGGACCACCAGCGCGCCGACGACTGGCTCACCCGGTTCAAGGTGCCGCGGCGGCTGCAGTTCGGCGACCTGTCGGGAGGCCAGCGCACGCACGTGACGCTGGCGCTGGCCCTGGGCTCGCGCCCGGACGTGCTGATGCTCGACGAACCGCTGGCGGAGCTCGACCCGCTGGCGCGCAGCAGGGTGATGAAGGACCTGCTCACCGACGTGGGCGACAACGGCACGACGCTGGTCTACTCCACGCACGTCGTCGCGGAGATCGGCGGCGTCGCCGACCGGTTGCTGCTGCTCTCCGGCGGGCGCCTGCTGCTCGACGGCGACACCGACGACCTGCTGGAGCAGCACGTCCTCTACACGGGCCCGCACGCGTCCAAGTCGCCGGTGAAGGGGCGTGTGGTGATGGCCAAGCACGGCGTCTCGCAGTCGTCCTACCTCGTGCGCTCGGGTGGCGCCCCGATCGCCGAGCCGTGGGCGGCGCGGTTCGTGACGCTGGAGGAACTGGTCCTGGCGCACCTGGAGCGTGCGGCATGAGCGCGGCCTCGATCGTGTGGCTGACCTGGCGCCAGCACCGGTGGCCGGTCGTCGTGGTCACCCTCCTCGCCCTGGTCGCCACGCTCGCCCTGCTCGACGCGGAGCACGGCCGGCAGCCGGCGGGCTCGCTGATGCTGCCGGGCTTCTACGCGTCGGTGGTGCAGCTCGCGTTCGGTTGCGTGATCGGCGTGTTCTGGGGCGCGCCGATGATCGCCCGCGAGCTGGAGGAACGCACGTACTTCGTGGCGTGGGGCCAGGACGTCACGGCGGTGGAGTGGTTGCGCGGCAGGGTGGTGGTGCTGGGCGCGCTCGCCGCGGTGCTCGGTGTGGTCATCGGCATCGGCGACGGGTACCCCGGCGACTCGCAGCGGTCGTGGGACGCGTTCGAGGCGTCCCCGGCCGTGCAGGCGGGGTACGCGGTCTTCGGTCTCGCGCTGGGCGTGCTGGTCGGCCTGCTGACCCGGCACGTGGTCACGGCGATGACGGCGACGCTGGTGTTCTACACGGCGGTGCGCCTGCTGACCTCGCTCGTGGTCCGCGACCACCTGCTGCCCTCGGAACGCGCGATCGCCCGCTGGGAGGGCACGCCGCTCGTGCCCGCGGGGTCGCTGGAGCTGGGTGGCGGCTTCGTCGACGCCGGCCTCGACCCGGTGGCGGTGACGGACCGGTGCGCGCGGCTGACCGTGCACACCTGCATGCGGGCCTCGGGAACCGCGGCCGGCACGTACGTCGACTACCAGCCGGTGGGCCGGATCGGGATCTTCCAGTTCATGGAGGCCGGCCTGTTCGTCCTGCTCGCGCTGGCGCTGTTCGCGGTGGCGTTCCGGATCCTGCGCAGGAGCGGCGGGTGGAAGCCGTCGCGCTCCCACCGGCGCATCACGTCCGGCTCCGGTCCCGAACCGGTGGGCGGTCTCGTGTCAGGGGAGGTGCCCGACCGGGACCCGGTGCCCGGTCCGGACGCCGTGCCCGACTCGGCTCCCGAGCCCGGCTCAGCGCCCGAGCCCGGCTCAGCGCCCGAGCCCGGCTCAGCGCCCGAGCCCGGCTCAGCGCCCGAGCCCGGCTCAGCGCCCGAGCCCGACTCGGCGCCCGAGCCGGACGCCGCTCCCGTCGCGAGCCCCGCTCCCGGCGCGGAGGCCACCGGAGGCGCGCCGGACGAGCCCGCGACCAAGGCCGACGAGTAGCACCGGCTGGACGGCCGCGCCGCGGGTGCGACTGGCTCTGCTGGTGAGGTCCGCAGAAGCTGCAGGTAGGCTGCCTGAACCGTGGACTCCCGTACCCGTCTCCCAGTCGTCGGCATGATCGGCGGCGGGCAGCTCGCCCGCATGACGCACCAGGCCGCGATCCCCCTCGGTCAGTCGCTGCGCGTGCTCGCCGTCTCCGAGAACGACCCCGCCGCCCTGGTCGCCCACGACGTGGTGCTCGGCACGCACACCGACGTCGACGCGTTGCGCTCGTTCGCCAAGGGCTGCGAGGTCGTCACGTTCGACCACGAGCAGGTGCCGCAGGAGCACCTGCGCACGCTCGTGGCCGAGGGCGTGAAGGTGCACCCCGGCCCGGACGCGCTGCAGTACGCGCAGGACAAGCTGAAGATGCGCGTGAAGCTCGCGGAGCTCGGCCTGCCGGTGCCGCCGTTCGCCGAGGTGCACGCCGTCGCCGACGTGCTGAGGTTCGGCGCCGAGCACGGCTGGCCGTGCGTGCTGAAGTCGATCCGCGGCGGCTACGACGGCCGCGGCGTGTGGATGCTGAACACCCCGCAGAGCGCCGAGCGGGTCGTGCCCGAGCTGCTCGAGGCCGGGACGCCGTTGATGGTCGAGCAGTGCGTGGCGATGCGCCGCGAACTGGCCGCCGTCGTGGCGCGTTCGCCGTTCGGGCAGGGCGCGGCGTGGCCGGTCGTCGAGACCGTGCAGTCCGACGGCATCTGCGTCGAGGTGCTGGCCCCCGCGCCCGCGCTGGACGGCGACGCCGCCCAGGAGCTCGCGCTGAAGGTCGCCGAGGCGCTGGGCGTGGTCGGCGTGCTGGCCGTGGAGCTGTTCGAGACGGCGTCCGGCGACGTCGTGGTGAACGAGCTCGCGATGCGCCCGCACAACTCGGGCCACTGGTCGATCGAGGGCGCCCGCACGTCGCAGTTCGAGCAGCACCTGCGCGCCGTCCTCGACTACCCGCTGGGCCGCACCGACCTGATGGCGCCCGCCGTGGTGATGGCGAACGTGCTCGGCGCCGCCGAGACCCCGGCGATGGGCCCCGACGAGCGCGTGCACCACCTGTTCGCCCGGTTCCCGGACGCGCACGTGCACCTGTACGGCAAGGAGGAACGGCCGGGCCGCAAGGTCGGCCACGTGACGTTCCTCGGCAACGACATGGCGTCGGTGCGCGAGCGCGCGCGGCTGGCCGCGGACTGGCTGTCCACCGGCGTCTGGTCAGACGGATACGACATTCACGGGAGTGCGGAGTGACTCAGGTTGGCGTGATCATGGGCAGCGACTCGGACTGGCCGGTGATGAAGGCCGCCGCCGAGGCGCTCACCGAGTTCGGCGTCGAGTACGAGGTCAGCGTCGTCTCCGCGCACCGCACCGTGCAGCGCATGATCGACTACGCGAACTCGGCCGCCTCCCGGGGCCTGCGCGCGATCATCGCGGGTGCCGGCGGCGCCGCCCACCTGCCGGGCATGGTCGCCTCCGCCACGGTGCTCCCGGTCATCGGCGTCCCGGTGCCGCTGAAGTACCTGGACGGCATGGACTCGCTGCTCTCGATCGTGCAGATGCCCGCGGGCATCCCGGTTGCCACCATGGCCATCGGCGGCGCCCGCAACGCGGGCTTGATGGCCGTCCGCATCCTGGCGGCGTCCGACCCGGCCCTGCAGGAGCGCATCGCGCGCTTCCAGGCCGAACTCGAGCAGCTCGTACTAGACAAGGACGCGGCTCTGCAGAAGTCCCTCTGAGTGCTCAACGGCACAGCGGCGGCGCACGTGAACGGGCGCTAACATCGTGCCGAGTACTCGCTACCGGGAGGTAACAAGGTGAACCCGAGCTTCGGCACCTACCAGCTCGCCGAGGAGCACGAGGCGCTGCGAGAGGCCGTCCGCTCGCTCGCCGAGAAGGAGATCAAGCCGTACGCGGCCGAGGTCGACGAGAACGAGCGCTTCCCGGTAGAAGCACACGACGCCCTGGTCAAGGCGGGCTTCGCGGCCGTCCACGTGCCCGAGTCCTACGACGGCCAGGGCGCCGACTCGGTCGCCACCTGCATCGTGATCGAGGAGGTGGCGCGCGTCTGCGCGTCGTCCTCCCTGATCCCCGCCGTGAACAAGCTCGGCACCATGCCGATCCTGCTCTCGGCCTCCGAGGAGCTGAAGCAGCTCGTCATGCCGTCCATCGCCTCGGGCGAGGCGATGGCCTCCTACGCGCTGTCCGAGCGCGAGGCCGGCTCGGACACCGCGTCGATGCGCACGCGCGCCCTGCTCGACGGCGACCACTGGGTGCTGAACGGCACGAAGTGCTGGATCACCAACGCCGGCGAGTCGTCCTGGTACACGGTGATGGCGGTGACGGACCCCAACGCCGCCAAGAAGTCCGCCGGCATCTCGGCGTTCGTGGTGCACAAGGACGACCCGGGCTTCTCGGTCGGCCCGAAGGAGCGCAAGCTCGGCATCAAGGGCTCCCCGACCCGCGAGATCTACTTCGAGAACTGCACGATCCCGGCCAACCGGATCATCGGCGAGCCCGGCACCGGCCTGAAGACGGCGCTGCGGACCCTGGACCACACGCGCCCCACGATCGGTGCCCAGGCCGTCGGCATCGCGCAGGGCGCTCTCGAGGCCGCGGTCGCGTACGTCAAGGACCGCAAGCAGTTCGGAAAGTCCATTTCGGACTTCCAGGGCGTGCAGTTCATGCTCGCCGACATGGCCATGAAGATCGAGGCCGCCCGGCACATGGTCTACGTCGCGGCCGCGAAGGCCGAGCGCGGGGAGCCGAACATCGGCTTCATCACCGCCGCCGCCAAGTGCTTCGCCTCGGACGTGGCCATGGAGGTCACGACCGACGCCGTGCAGCTCTTCGGTGGCGCCGGGTACACGCGGGACTTCCCGGTCGAGCGGATGATGCGGGACGCCAAGATCACGCAGATCTACGAGGGCACCAACCAGATCCAGCGCGTCGTGATGTCGCGCGCCGTCCTGAACGGCTGAGGTTTCCACTCCGGGTCGCGGCCTGGAGGCTCCTGATCACACGACCAGGTGGCCTCCAGGCCGTACCCGTCCGAGCAGCCGATCCGGCTCGCCGGTGCGTTCACCCCTGTACGAACGGGCAGTCGTTCCCGCCCCTGAACGCCTTGTGGCAGCGGGGGCGGCTGTGGACAGTCGGACCATGACTCGCAGATCCACTCGTCCGCACAGCGAGGCGGTGCCACTGCACACCGACCCGGCGCCCCGGCGCCACCCTCCGCACCCCCTGCTGCTCGACCTGCAACGTGCCGCGGGCAACGCCGCGGTGTGCCGAGCCCTCGCCCCGGGCACGAGCCTGCAACGGGTCAAGGTCCGTTTCTCCGCCGAGGTTCACTCCGCGGTGGACACCGACGATCATTCGGTCGCCGGCCTCGACAGGATCAGGACGACGATCCTCGCCAAGTACCGCGAGGACAGGTTCAGGAGCCGCCGGGCCGGCATCTCGAAGCGTCTGTCGGTGCTGGAGTCGGTCTTGCGCCGACGTGAGGCAAGCGATCAGCTGAGCGCGCTCCGGGCGCGTTTCGACTCGAAGTTCAGCGACTCCCATGTGGTCGTCCAGCCCGGTGGTGCGGCGTCGGTTCGCGAAGCCTGGGTGAAGTCCATCAGGAGACCGATCGGCGTCACCACGAACTCGGTCCTGCTGTTCCCCAGCCTCGCCGCAACCGCGTCGTTCCGGGCGAGGGCCATGACCGCCTTCCGGAAAGCGCAGCGCAGTGAGGGAATGCACTGGATCCGCCACCACGGCAGGTTGACTCACAGCGACAACGCACATCGGGGTGCGATGCAGGTGTGGACGGGTGCCTCTGTGAAGGTTCTGGTCAAACCGGACGGCAGGTTCGACGCGAAGATCTACCACCTGGACGCCGCGGACGGCGGTGCGCTCGTCACGACCTACCGGCGCCGGCACGGCAGGGCAGGACAGCCGATCAGGCTGGTCGCCGACTCCGGGCACGTCGTGAGCCTGGGTCCGTGACTTTCACCGGCGACGGTTCAACGGCACCACTTGTGCACACGCCCGACCGGAGAACAGGTCCCGCGGTCGGGCGCTGCGGTGGGCCTGCCATCGCCGCGAGACGCGGCCAGGTGACGAGCCGGCCTCGCCGGGAACCGGTCAGAGCGAACCGAGGACCTCGCCCAGCCGCTCGTACGAACGACCTGCCCCGTCCGCCATCCCGGTCGCCAGCACCGCGTCCCGGACCTCCTGCGACACCAACGTCATCGTCGAGGTCATCGTCGTCCGCCCGTCCTCCTCGGCGAACGTCACGGTCGTCACCGCGGGCGGGTTGTCCCCGAAGTGCTCGGTGTTCACGATCCGCGAGTGCGGCGTGACCTCGGTGTACTCGCCGTGCATCTCGAAAGCGCCCGAGCCGTCCGGCTGCGCCCAGCCGTAGCGCCACTTGCCGCCCACGCGCAGGTCGACCTCGCAGATCGGCATCTCCCAGCCGTCGGGGCCGAGCAGCCAGCGCTTCAGCAGCGCCGGCTCCGTGAAGGCCTTCCACACCAGTGCCGCGGGCGCGTCGAACGTGCGCGTCATCGCGATCTCGGTGTCGGACGGGAGCGTCACGGTCGTGCCGAACTTGGTGGTGGTCATTGCTCTGTCTCCTTCATCTCCGTCAAGAGCGCGTCCAGGCGCGCGTAGCTCGCATCCCAGAAGCGGCGGTAGTTCTCGGCCCACACGGCGACTTCCTCCAGCGGTGTCGCGTCGAGCCGGCAGGGGCGCCACTGGGCCTCCCTGCCGCGGGTGATCAGGCCTGCCTTCTCCAGCACGCGCAGGTGCTTGGAGATCGCCGGGCCGCTGATGTCGAACGGCTCGGAGAGCTCCTTCACCGTCGCCGGGCCCTCGGTGAGCCGCGCGAGGATCGCCCGGCGGGTCGGGTCCGCCAGGGCGGCGAAGGTGGCGCTCAGCTGGTCCATCTCGTACCTAACCACTTGGTTATCTAACCTCTGGGTTAAGTAAGCCTCAGGGTGGCCGTGCTGTCAAGCCCCGGCCGAACGCGAGGTCTCCGGCAACCCCGGAGACCTCGCGCTCCGTCCTCACCACATGAGCTACCGGGTTCTCGTCGTCGTCGCCGTCGCCCTGCTGGCCGCCGCGTGCGGGGGCGGCGCTGGAGGGGGAGGTGACGTGGTGGGCAAGGTCTTCCACTCCACGTCCGTCACCGAGCAGGGCAAGGTGCGCGCCCTGGTCGAGGGCACGCGGGTGCGAGTGGAGTTCACCGACGACGGCAGGCTGATCGCCCGCGCCGGCTGCAACCAGATGCAGGCGCCGGTCTCGCTGGGTGGTGGCCGGCTCGAGGTGTCCGAGCTCAGCACGACCGCGATGGGGTGCCCGAACCCCGGCCTGCACGAGCAGGACGAGTGGCTGTCGAACTTCCTGAGCGCCACGCCGTCGTGGCGGATGGACGGCGGGAACCTCGTCGTCACCGGCACGAGCGCGGAAATCGTTCTCGCGCAGGAGGTTCCGGCGGCGCTGGAAGGTGGCGAGTGGACGGTCGACACACTGCTCACCGGTGATACCGCGTCGTCGGTGCCCGGCGGAGTCGTTGCGACGCTGGCGTTCCAGGACGGCGGGGTCCGGGTGTTGGCCGGGTGCAACAGCGGCTCCGCGCGGTACCGGACGGAGGGGCAGTCGATCACGTTCGAGCAGCTGGTCCTGACCGACAAGGCGTGTGGTCCGGACGAGATGGCGGTGGAAAAGGCTGTGACGGAAGCACTTCGAGGTCAGGTGACGTACAAAGTGGACGGTCAGGCGCTGGCGCTCACCGGTTCCTCCGGCACGGGCGTGCGGCTGAAGAAGAGCTGACCGCGCTGACCTGCGAACCTAAGGACTTGCTGTGCGGATCCTGTCGAAATCATGAGGTCGTTCGAACCTGCACTAGCTTTGGTTCGGAGTTGAACGACCAGCAGTGCAACGACAGGATCGGGGATTCGAGGACCATGCTCAAGGACGTGACCGCACTCATCGGCCGGATCGCCATCGGCGTCATCTTCATCGCCCACGGCTGGCAGAAGTTCGCCGAGTTCGGCATGGCGGGCACGGCCGGGTCGTTCGACAAGATGGGCGTGCCGCTGCCGACGCTGTCCGCGTGGTTCGCGGCATCCGTCGAGCTCGTCGGTGGTGCCGCCCTGATCGCCGGTGTCGCGCTGCCCGTCGTCGGCGTGCTGCTCGCGTTCAACATGGTCGGCGCCTGGGTCATCGTGCACCTGCCGAACGGCCTCACCGGCGAGGGCGGTGCCGAGCTCGTGATCGCACTCGGCGCGGCCGCGCTCGCGCTGGGCTTCAACGGCGGCGCCTACGCGCTGGACCGCGTGCTGTTCAAGAACAACAAGGTGCTCAACCCCGCTGCGGCGTGATCTCCCGGGTGACCTTCTCGGCGTCCCGGCGCGCGGCCGACCGGCCCGCGTCGGGATTGCTCACCTGCACGAGCGACCCGCCGGCCGCGAGCACGGCCAGGAACCCCTCCAGCACGGTGGAAGCCGAGTCCCACTCCACAGTGGACAGCACGCGCGGCTCGGCCCCCAGCTCCGCGCCGAGCTCCCGCGCCGCCGCCACGACCTCGTCCACGGTCAAGTCGCCGAGAGCGGGCGCGGAACCGGCGACCGGCTCCCACGGGGAGAAGTCGTCGCCGTGCACGCGCACGTCGTCGGAGTAGTCGACCGGGGCGCCGGAACCGAGTCCCAGCGGGTGCAGCGAGGCCACGGCCACGACGTCCGCGTCCGCCGCGCCACCCGGCGGCACGATGGCCACCTTCGCGCCGTCGGAACCCGAACCGACGACGACGCGCGCACCGCACCACCACGCGCCCAGCAGCACGCCGACGGTCTGCCAGTGCGACGGGAGCAGCACCGCCACCGTGTCGCCCGGCTCGACGTCGTGCTCGTCACGCAGCCAGTTCGCCGTCTTGGCGGCCCAGTTCTTCACCGTCGCGCGGGACAGCTCGACCCGCGAGCCCGTCGCGTCGTCGTAGTGCGTGATCAGCGGACGGCCGGAGTCGGCCTTCAGCAGGGGCGTGAAGAGGATCTCGGTCACGCTCACGCTCGGTCTCCTAATCGACGCAGGGCACGTCCTGTCGGGCTGCCGCGACGGCGGGGAAGCCGTCCAGTGCGAGCAGCTTCCCAGGGCCGAACCGCGCGGGCGACGTGGGGGTCGGCGTGGCGGTCGTCGAGGACGGGGCGGCCTGGGGCGTCTCGCCGATCAACTGCGCCACCCACGCCTTCACGGCCTCGCGGTCGACCGTGACCACGCTCTGGCCCCGGTCGTTGCGCGCGTCGATGTTCGTCACCGGGATCGTGGCGAACTCCACGTTGCCCGACGCGAGGCCCTGCGCCTGCGCCGCCAGCGTCGCGAGGTCGAGCTTCTCGTCCACGACCACCGACTTCGACACCGCGTCCAGCAGCCCGTTCATCTTGCCGGGGTCGGTGAACGTGCCCGCGGACAGCAGCTGCTTCATCGCCTGCGACATGAACACCTGCTGGCGCGTGATGCGGCCGAGGTCGCCGCCGGGCATGTTCCGCTGCCGCACGAACGCCAGCGCGTCGCCGCCCGAGATCGTCTGCGGGCCCGCGCGGAAGTTCGCGCCGGAGTTGGGGTCCGACGTGCCGGCCCGAAGGCACACCTGCACGCCGCCGATCACCTCGGTCAGCAGGTAGAAGCCGTAGAGGTTGATCTCCGCGTAGTGGTCGACGCGCATGCCCGTGAGGTCCTGCACGGCCTGCACCAGCGCCTTGCGGCCCGCCTCGTCCGACTTGCGCTCGCGCTCGGCCTGGTCGCTCACGCCCTCGGCCTGCAGCCGTTCGGCCGTGAGGTACTTCACGGCGCCGTACGCCGAGTTGATCTTGTCCTCGCGGTAGCCGGCGATCGGGACGTACGTGTCGCGCGGGATCGAGATCGCGCTCGCCTTGCCGCCGTTGCGCGGCACGCGCATCACGATGATCGTGTCCGTGTTCACCGTGTCGGTGCCCTCGGTGCGCAGCTTGCGCAGCACGTCCGCGGGCAGCGGTCTGCCCTGCGCGTCCGTGCGGCTGTCGCTGCCCACCAGCAGGATGTCGATCGCGCCGTCCTCGGCGGGCGGCGAGTTCGGGATGTCCTCCAGGACCTCGAGGATCTGCGTGGTGTTCGTGTTCTGCTTCACCAGCCGCAGGGCGGTCCAGAAGTAGCCGGAGAAGGCCAGCGTTGTCACGGCGACGAGCGCGACGGCCGTCCGGCCGGCGACCAGTGCGGTCTTCCTCGCGCGTGCAGCGGCGCTCAACGTCGGTCCTCCAGGTGCTGAATTTGCTCTCTCAGCGTAACTATCGGAGGACCGTTACGCCGGGATTTCAGTTCACGCAGACGAGTCCACCGGCAGTGATCGGCGGAGTGCTGCTCGTGACCGGAGCGGAGGGGGTGCCGGGCGCGTTCTGCAGGTCCACGTCCTCGGAGTCGTCCGGCGCCTGGTAGTCCGTTCCGACGAACACCTGCACCTGTCCCTTTTGGACGGACGCGCTCTCCTCGACGGTGACGTCCTGGCCGAGCTCCGCCGCGACCTTGCGCGCCGAGCCCTCCTCGCCGGGGGCGTACCGCACGACCGTGGTGTCGCTGACCGGCGCCGAGCCCACCGCGCCGCGCTGGAAGCCCTTGGTGGACAGCGTGTTCATCACCTGGGTGGCGAGGCCCTGCACGTTCGCCGCGTTGAGCACCTGCACGGTGATCGACGTGGCCGGGGGAGCGGGCAGCGTGGTGGTCGTCGTCGGTGCGGCGGAACCGCTCTTCGTCGTCTTCTCCGCGGCGAGGCTGGTGAGGAACTTCTTCACCTCGGCCGGGTTCACCGGCAGGACGTTGCCGTCGCTGTAGGTGTCCGTCGGCTCGCCCACGGGGATCGTCTTGAACTCGAAGTTGCCGCCGACCAGGCCCTGCATCTGCTCGGCGAAGGTCGTGATGTCCCAGCCGGAGCTGAGGATCACCGACTTCTGCACGGCCTCGACGAGCCCGTTGAGCTTCATCGAGTCCGTCAGCGTGCCGCTCGAGAGCACCTTCTTCGCGAGCGCCCCGATGAACACCTGCTGCCGCACGATGCGGTCGAGGTCGCCGCCGGGCAGGTTCTTGCGCTGGCGCACGAACGACAGCGCCTGCGCGCCCTCGATCGTCTGCGGGCCCGCCGCGAAGTTCGCGCCGGAGTCGCTGTCGGAGGTGGCCTCCTTCACGCACACCTCGACGCCGCCGATGGCCTTGGTGACCTCGTAGAAGCTCGCCAGGTTGACCTCGGCGTAGCGGTCGATCCGCACCTGGTTGCCGGACAGGCCCTCGATGGTCTTGATCAACGTCTTGCGGCCCGCGGCCATCGACTCGGTGCGGATCTGCTGCTCGTCGGTCACTCCCTGTGAGCGCAACTGCTGGTCGACCGTGTTGCGCTGGCGGGCGAACGCCGAGTTGAGCTTGTGCTTGCCGAACCCGTCCGCCATCTCGACGTAGGCGTCGCGGGGGAACGAGATCGCGACGGCGCGCGTGCCGTCGACGGGGATGTGCACGAGGATCATCGTGTCGGTGTTCTGCTCGCCGTCGGGGATGCCCCCGTTGAGCAGCGCGAGGGCCTCCTGCGACAGCGGGTTGCCCTGCGCGTCCGTGCGGCTGTCCATGCCGACCAGGAGGATGTCGACGGCGCCGTCGAGCGGCTTGGGGCCCTGCTTGGTGAGCTCCTCCGAGATGACCTCGGTCTTCACGATGCCGCCGTCCGCGGCGCGCAGCTTGGTCCACCCGTACGACGTGACGAGCAGCACAGCGGCCGAGACCAGCGAGATGAAGACCTTCCCGGTCACCAGGAACGCGCGGAAGGCCGCCGACGGCCGGGCGCCGACCACCCTGACCGGCAGACTTCTGCCTTCCACAGCCGTTTCCTCCCCCACCACACCGAGTTTAGTCGTTTATAAGACAAACGACGTGACATTGCTGTGGGTTGCAGCGATGACGTACGTGACAGACTGCGAGCGGGGATCACCACCACGGGAGGAAATGGCATGCGCGTACTGGTGACGGGTGGGGCCGGGTTCATCGGCTCGCACTACGTGCGGGAGTTGGTGAGCGGGTCGTACCCGGCGTTCGCCGGTGCCGAAGTGGTGGTGCTCGACAAGCTCACCTACGCGGGCAGCGAGACCAACCTCGCCTCGGTCGCGGGCAAGTTCGAGTTCGTCCGCGGCGACATCTGCGACCCGGTCGTGGTCAGGGAGCAGATGAAGGGCGTCGACGTCGTCGTGCACTTCGCCGCCGAGTCGCACGTCGACCGCTCCATCACGGGGTCCGCCGACTTCGTGCTGACCAACGTCCTCGGCACGCAGACGCTGCTGCAGGGCGCGCTCGACGAGGGCGTGGGCCGGTTCGTCCACGTCTCCACCGACGAGGTCTACGGCTCGATCGAGGACGGGTCGTGGTCCGAGGACCACATCCTGGAGCCCAACTCGCCGTACTCGGCCTCCAAGGCCTCCTCCGACCTCCTCGCGCGGGCGTTCCACCGCACGCACGGGCTGCCCGTCAGCATCACGCGGTGCTCGAACAACTACGGTCCGTACCAGTTCCCGGAGAAGGTGATCCCGCTCTTCGTCACGAACCTGATCGACGGCGGGAAGGTGCCGCTCTACGGCGACGGCCTGAACGTGCGCGACTGGCTGCACGTGGACGACCACTGCCGGGGCATCCAGCTCGTCGCCGAGGGCGGCAGGCCGGGCGAGATCTACAACATCGGCGGCGGTACCGAGCTCACGAACCGCGAGCTGACCGAGCGCCTCCTCGCGGCCACGGGCCGTGACTGGTCGGCCGTCGAGCCGGTGCAGGACCGGAAGGGCCACGACCGCCGCTACTCGGTCGACATCTCCAAGATCTCCGCGGAGCTGGGCTACGCGCCGCAGGTCGACTTCGCCGTCGGGCTCGCGGACACCGTCGAGTGGTACCGCGAGAACCGCGCCTGGTGGGAGCCGCTCAAGGAGCGCGCCCGGCTGGCGAAGGGCTGAGCGTTGATCCTCGTTCCCGGTGGTCGTGGTCAGCTCGGCCACGACCTCGCCGCCCTGTCCGCCGACGTCCGCGCGGTCTCCTCGGCCGAGCTGGACGTCACCGCGGTGACCGCCGCCGACCTCGCCGGCGCCGCCGCGGTGATCAACTGCGCCGCCTACACCGCCGTGGACGCGGCCGAGACCGACGAGGACCGCGCGTTCGCGGTCAACGCCGTCGGCCCCGGTCTGCTGGCCGAGGCGTGCGCCTCAGCCGGTATTCCGCTGATCCACGTCTCGACGGACTACGTGTTCTCCGGCGACGCGACGCGGCCGTACGAGCCGTCCGACGCAGTCGGCCCGAAGACCGCGTACGGCCGCACGAAACTCGAGGGCGAACGCCGTGTGCTGGAGGCGGGCGGCTGGGTCGTGCGCACCGCGTGGGTCTACGGCGTGCACGGCTCCAACTTCGTGAAGACCATGGCAGCGCTGGAATCCACGAAACCGTCGCTGTCCGTTGTGGACGATCAGACGGGCTCGCCGACGTGGTCGCGCGACCTGGCGGCGGGGCTGCTCGAACTGGCCTCGGTCCTGCCGGAGCAGCGGCTGCTGCACGCGACCGGCGGCGGCGACACGACGTGGTTCGGCTTCGCACGAGCGGTCTTCGAGGAACTGGGCGCCGACCCGGACCGCGTGCGGCCCTGCACGACGGCCGAGTTCCCGCGTCCCGCCCCGCGGCCCGCCTACTCCGTGCTGTCCGGCGAAGCGTGGGCAGCAGCGGGACTGCGCCCGTTGCCGCACTGGCGCGGCGCCCTGACGGAGGCTTTCCGGGCAGGGGTGGTCGCTCCCCGTGCGGGTGCTGCGCCATTGGGGTGACCGGTCTGGCACGGTCGTTGCGGATACGAGAGCCTGGTCGGCATGGTCGACTCCGGGCGCGATCCTGCGCGACCCGCGGCAACGGATTCCGATCGGCAGCTCTTCCTCCGGTGCGTCGCCGTTGTCACGGGCTCACGGCAGGTGTCGATGAGCCAGCTGGACAAGCACTCGCCGACGCCGCACTCGCGGTGACGTGTACGGGCGTCGGGGTCTCCTGACGCCCGGCTCCGAACGCGCCCTCAGGCCCGGCTCTTCCGGTACGCCTCGACCGTCTTCTCCGCGCAGCGCCGCCAGGTGAACCCGGCCGCGTGCGCCCGCCGTTCCGACTGCGCCTCCGGCGTGGCCGGGGCGGCGACGGCCCTGGCCAGCCCGTCGGCCAGTGCCTCCACGTCGCCCACCGGCACGTGCAGCGCGTGCCCGCCGGCGACCTCGCGTAGTGCGGGCACGTCGGAGCAGACCACGGGGATGTTGCAGGCCAGCGCTTCCAGCACCGGCAGCCCGAAGCCCTCGTCGCGCGACGGCAGCACCAGGGCCGTGGCCCCGGCGACGACCGACCGCAGGTGCACGTCCGACAGGTAGCCGGTCCGCAGGACCCGGCCGTCCACACCGGACTGTCCGGGGCCCACGAGCACCAGCGGGGGCAGCGAGGGGTCGGACGCGTGCGCCTTGATGAGGTGCTCGAGGCCCTTGCGGGGACCGTTGGCCCCCACGAACAGCAGGTACTCCGACGGCAGCCCCAGCCGGCCGCGCAACGTGGGCGACGGCGGCCGGGACGCGAACCACGCCGGGTCGACGCCGAGCGGCGTCACGACGATCTTCTCCAGCGGCACCGAGAACCGGTCCGCCACGACGTTCGCCACGGCCGCGGTCGGCGTGCAGATCACGTCCGCGCGCTGGGCGGAGAGCCGGACCAGCTCCGGCAGCCTGCGGTCGGACGGCGGCAGGTCGCCGGGCGCGTCCAGGAACGCCAGGTCGTGGATCGTGACGACCTTGCCCGCCCGCAGCGTCGGCGGCAGCACGAAGTTCGTGCCGTGCATGACGTTCGAGAAGCCCGTCAGGAACTCGACGGGCGGGAACGGGGCGCGCAGCCACATCGCCCGCAGCGCCCGTGCCGCGACCGGCAGGCCGCGCGCCGTCACGTCGTGCGGCAGCACCGTCCGCAACGCGCGCCAGCCGCGCAACGTGAACGCCACCGCCCGGACGTCGACCTCGCCTGGCATGGAAGCCAGCTCTTCGGCCAGTGCCGCCGTGTAGCGGCCGATCCCGGTGCGGTGACCGAGCAGTGGGGTGCCGTCGAGCAGCACCGAGAGGGGTTTCGGGGATCTCGCCATCTACCTGCCACCACGCGCGATCTTGCGCAGGCGCCCCGACGCCCGCTTGGCCAACTCGGTCGGGCCGCCCGCGTCCAGGTACTCGCGCACCAGCCGCAGGTCCCGCTTCACCTTGTCCGTCGTGCTGAGCCCCGGCGTGCGCACCATGGGCGCCGAGCCCGACAGACGGTCCGCCGCGGGCCTGGGGTCGCGGCAGAACTCCGCCAGCGGCGCGAGCGCCGTCTCCCAGGTGAACCGTTCACGGACGACGGCGATGCGCTCGCGGCACGACGCCGCGAACTCCTCGTCGTAGAGCACCTTCTCCAGCGCGTCCGCCAGCGCCTCCGGGTCCTCCGGAGGCACGACGACGCCCAGTCCTTCGCGTTCCACCAGGTCCGCGAACGAGTCGCCGGACGTGGTGACGATCGGCAGGCCCGCCCACAGGTAGTCGAGCACCCGCGTGCGGAACGCGAACGTGGTCTCCACGTGCTCGTAGTGCGTGGTGACGCCGCAGTTCGCGTCGAGCAGCCAGTTCTGCCGCTCGGTGTAGGGCACCCACCCGTCGTTGAAGAACACGTTCTCGCCGGTCAGGCCCAGCGACGCCGCGAGCGAGCGGGTCTGGCCGGCGATGTCCATGTCCGGGACCTCGGGGTTCGGGTGCTTCATCCCGAGGAAGTAGAGCTTCGCGGACGGCTGCCGCCTGCGCAGGTGGTCCATCGCCTTGATGAGCGACAGCGGGTCGAACCACGAGTAGACGCCGCCGGCCCAGATCACGACCTTGTCGGAGTCCTCGACGCCCGGCACCACGCCCTTGATCGCGGGACCCGTGCGCTGCGGCGGCTTGCCCGACAGTCCGAACGGGACGATCCCCAGCAGCGACTGGGTCGTCGGGTCGTTGTCGTAGAGCGTCGGCGTCAACCGGCCCAGCGCGGCCAGGTGGCCCAGCCAGAAGTGCCGCTGGCGTTCGGACGCGCACAGGAAGAAGTCGCCGCGCTCCAGCTGGTTCGTCAGCACGCGCGTGACGCTCTTCAGGTCGGCGGCGCGCTTCTCGTCGCTGTCGTCCTTGCCCTGCTCCAGGAGTTCCAGGTGCATCGGGTCGTAGATGTCGCAGACCACGATCTTGGTACTACCCGGCTGCTTGAGCTCCGAAGCCATTTCCAGCGCGTGGCCCTGCAACACGATCACGTCCGCCCACCGGACGTTCTCGGGCAGCTGCTTGAGCTTGACGCCCTCGATGGTGAACGGGGCGTCCGGCGGGTCGCACAACGGGTTAGTCGTGATCAGCCGGACCTCGTGCTCACCGGAGAGCACGTCCGCCATGTGCCAGGCGCGGATCGCCGGGCCCGCCATGCGCTCGGAGATCGCGTCGCCGGTGATGACGAGGATCTTGCGCGGCTTGCCGAACACCTCGTCGACGCCGAGCGCCTCGACCAGGATGTCGTGCGCCACCAGGTAGCGCGGGATGTCGTAGGCGGGCTCCAGGGCCTTGCGCATCAACGGGACCAGGTCGACGTCGGACCTCCGGCGCGACGCCTGCTCGACGCGGCGCGACTCGGCCAGTTCCGGCATCATCTCGACGAACTGGTCGATGGCGAGGAAGCCCGCGAGCGACTGGCGCGGGATCTCGGCGGGCCTGCGGTCGTCGGCCGGGTCGGCCGGGCGGCGGGTGATCTCGAGCTGCTTCGCGTCGATCTCGCCGCGCGCGGTCGCCCGGCGCACCACCAGGGCCAGCGCCGCGGGCAGCACGCGCGCGAGGGTCTCGTCGGAGAAGTTCTTGTAGAGCGCCGCCAGCGCGTTGCGCTCCAGCAGGTACAGCTCGCGGCTGTGGTCGATCGAGCTCATCGACGCGTGGTGGCGGTGGAACGTGAGCGACGCCGGCTCGTAGCGGACCCGCCAGCCGCGCAGGTTCAGCCGCCAGCCGAGGTCGACGTCCTCGTAGAACATGAAGAACCGCTCGTCGAACCCGCCGAGCTCGCGGTAGAGGGCGGCGCGCACGAACAGCGCCGAGCCGGTGCCGAACAGCACGTCGCGCGGGGCGTCGTGGCTGCCGTCGTCGACCGTGCCGACGTGGCGCTTGTAGCCCATGCCGAACCAGGTCAGGCCGCCGTCGACGAAGTCGATCCTCTCGCCGTCCCAGTCGAGGACCTTGCTCGCGACGGCGCCGACGGACGGTTCGGCGTGGAAGACCCTGATCGCGGTTTTGATCCAGGCGCGGTCCGCGCGCGCGTCGTTGTTGAGGAACGCGAGCACGTCGCCCGTCGCGTGTTCGACGCCGAGGTTGCAGCCGCCGGCGAAGCCGAGGTTCCGGTCGTCGGTGACGATCTTGACACCGGGCTGCCCGCCCAGCTCCTGCTTGAGCCGTGCGGTGTCGTGCGCCTCGTTGTCGACGACGACCACCTGGAGGAGCTCGGCCGGGTAGTCGACCTCGGCCAGGCCGCGCACGCAGGTGATGGTGTCCTCGGCGCCGCGGTAGTTGACGACGACGACGGAGACGGCGGGCAGGGATGCTCGTTCCACGCGCTAAGACTGCCTCATCACTCTGCGCGCCCGCAGTGCGGTTGCGCAGACGAGCAGCAGGAGCACCGCGAGGGGCACCCCGAAGACCCATTCGGTCGACCAGTCGTTGCGCTCGGCGAGCAGCGGGCGCATCACCGGGTGGCGCAGCACGGTCGCCGGACCAGGCAGCATCTTCTTCTCCTGCTCGCCGGGCACCACGATCCGCAGCTCCGCGCCGTCCCGGCAGGTGATGCGGTGGGCGAACGCGGGGTTGTCCGGACCCGGCACGTCGTCGACGCCGCGGATCACGCACGTCTCCCGCGTGGCGAGCACGTCCATCAACGCGCGGTGACCGTCGCTGACGAGGACGGCGGTGCCGGGGACCACGACCATGAGCGCGGGCAGCACGAGCCACGCGGGGCCGAGCTTGCCCACGCCCCACGCGAACGCGAGGGAGCCCAGGCAGCACGGCGCCAGCACGGCGAGCTGGTGGTTCTCGGGCACGACGGCGCCCAGCACGACCGCGGCGGCGATCGCGGCGAGCCCCAGGGCGATGAGGGGTGCCGGCCGCCTCCGGAGCGGCCGGGCGACCGGAACGGGGGGAGTCATCGCACCGGGGACGCGCGTGACCGGCCGGAGGTTGCGGTCAGCGGCCCGCCCAGTCCTGCCAGACGCGGCCGCGCTTCGTGCTCGTCGTGATCGTGCACCGCTGCACGAGCACGGCGGGGAGCCTCAGGAGCACCTCCGCGAGCACCTGGGCGCGCAGGCCGAACCGGAAGTTGGCGGCCCGCGGGGCGTTCCGCCGCAACGGCAGCAGCACCGTGATCGCGAGGAACCGGGCGAGCTGGGTGGCGGCGACCCCCGCCGGTGCGCAGCGCAGGAGCATGAGCAGCCGGTTGCGCTCGTTCCAGCGGTGGAAGAGCCTGGAACCGGGCCGGGTGCTGGCGCCGTGCCGGTGCCGCACGCGCGCCGGCCCGACGGAGACGACCCGGTGCCCCGCCAGCCGCAGCCGCCAGGCCGTGTCGGTGTCCTCGTAGTAGCAGAAGAAGCTCGCCGGGACGCCGCCCACCGCCCGCAGCACGTCGGTCCGCAGCAGCGCGGCCCCGCCGCAGAACCCGAACACCTCGCGCCCCGCGAGCACGAGGTCCTTCCCGTGACCGTCGGCGGTCAGCGCCACGCCGACGGACTGCGTCGAGCCGTCCGCCAGCAGGATCGAGGAGGTGGCGGCCGCCGCGCCGGCGTCCTTCGCGAGAGCGCTCTCCAGCTCGGCCAGCCAGGCGGGTTCCGGGACCGCGTCGTCGTTGAGCCACGCGACGTACGGGGTGTCGACCAGGTGCAGCACGGCGGCGAGGCCACCGGCGTACCCGCGGTTGCGCGGCAGCCTGACGACCTCGTGCCCGCCGAGCAGCTCGGCGGTGCCGTCGTCGGAGGCGTTGTCGACGACGATCGTCCTGTGTGGACTCTTCTGGGCCTTCAGGGCGTCCAGGCACGCCGTGATGTGCTCACGTCCCCGCCACGTCACGACCACCACGGTGCTGAGTGCCGACACGGCGTGAGACGGTACGCGACGTGCCAGAGCTAGTAGTGCTGACCGAGCAACTCAACGCGCCGGTCCCCGGTGGTACCGGCCGCTACACCGCCGAGCTGGTCACGGCGCTGGCCGCGACCGCGCCGCCCGGCTGGACGGTGACCTCCGCGGCCACCGCGAACGCCGACCGCGTGGTCAAGCTGCCCCGGCGGGCGCTGGTGGCGCTGTGGGAGCGCGGTCTCCCGCCCCGGCTCGGGCCGCACGTCCACGCCCCGACGCCGCTCGCCCCGCTGCCCGGCGCCGTCGTGACGGTGCACGACGTGGTGCCGTGGACGCACCCGGAGACGCTGACCCCGCGCGGTGTCGCGTGGCACCGCAAGGTGATCTCCCGGGCGGCGCTGCGGGCACGCGCGCTGGTCGTGCCGACGAAGGCCGTCGCGTCCCAGCTGCAGGAGTGCGTTCGCGTCGAGGTGCCCGTGCACGTGGTGCCGAACGGCGTGACCCGGCTCGTCGGCCCGCCCGCCGAGGACCTCGCGCCCGGTTACGTGCTCGCCATCGGCACGATCGAGCCGCGCAAGGGCTTCGAGCAGCTGGTGCGCGCGACCGAACGGCTTCGGGTGCCGCTCGTGGTCGTCGGCGCGCAGGGGTGGGGCGGCATCTCGCTGAGCGCCCCGCACGTGACGCTGCTGGGCAAGGTGCCCGACTCCCGGCTCGCCTCGGTGCTGGCCGGCGCGACCCTGCTCGCGGCGCCCAGCCTCGCCGAGGGGTTCGGCCTGCCGGTGCTGGAGGCGATGGCCGCGGGGGTGCCCGTGGTGCACTCCGACGACCCCGCCCTGGTGGAGGTCGCGGGCGGCGCGGGCACCGTCGTGCGCCGGGGCGACCTGGCGTCGTTGACGGAAGGTCTGAGGGCCGTGCTGGCCGATCGAGATCACACCGTCGAGGCCGGGATCACCCGCGCGAGTGAGTTCACCTGGGAAAAGACCGCGCGCGGTGTCTGGGACGTCCACGCTGTACGCCCGGATTAGCGCATTCCCTCCAACAGCTTTGGCCGATGACATTACGCTAGCTGATCGTGTCGACCGACGAACCCAGCGTGCTGATCGACGCCACCGCCGTGCCCGCGGACCGGGGTGGCGTCGGCCGATACGTGGATTCGCTCGTCGCCGCCTTGGACGACGACGGGACGAAGCTCTCCGTCGTGTGCCAGCCCCGCGACGAGGACCTGTTCACGAAGATCGCGCCGAACGCCCGCGTGGTGCGCGCCGCCGAGGCCGTCGCGACCAGGACGGCGCGGCTGGCGTGGGAGCAGACGACGCTGCCCAGGCTGATCCGGCACCTGAACGTGGACGTGGTCCACTCGCCGCACTACACGCTCCCGGTCGCGAGCAAGGCCGCCTCGGTCGTGACGCTGCACGACGCCACGTTCTTCACGGACCCGGTGCTGCACTCGTCGGTCAAGGCCCGCTTCTTCCGCACCTGGACCCGCGCCTCGCTCAAGCGCGCGGAGCTCTGCGTGGTGCCGTCCCAGGCGACCGCCGACGAGCTGGTCCGCGTGGCGGGGGCCGACCGCAGGGTCCTGCACATCGCGCAGCACGGCGTCGACACCGAGCGCTTCCACCCGCCGTCGCCCGACGAGACCACGGCCGTCCGGCGCACGTTGTCGTTGGCGGACATGCAGTACGTGGCGTTCCTCGGCGCACTGGAACCGCGCAAGAACGTCCCGGCCCTGATCCGCGGCTTCGCCCAGGCGATGGTCGGCAGGGAGGACCCGCCGGCCCTGGTGCTGGCGGGCCAGCCGGGCTGGGACAGCCAGGTGGAGCGCGCCCTCGACTCCGTGCCGCACCGCATCCGCGTGATCCGGGCGGGCTACCTGCCGTTCGAACAGCTGGCGGGCTTCCTCGGCGGCGCGGTGATGGTCGCCTACCCGTCGCTGGGCGAGGGCTTCGGCCTGCCCGTGCTGGAGGCGATGGCGTGCGGCGCCTGCGTCCTGACGACCCGCAGGCTGTCGCTGCCCGAGGTGGGCGGCGAGGCCGTCGCGTACTGCGGCGTGGGGGCGGGCGACATCGCGGCCGCGATCGCCGACCTCCTGGACGACCCGGCCCGCAGGGCGGCACTGGCCGCCTCGGGCCAGCAACGCGCGAAGGACTTCTCCTGGGCCGTGAGCGCCGAACGCCACCGCCTGGCCTACGAGCGCGCGTCTCTGGTGCGTCGCCGGCGGTGAAACGGACACCACTAGTGTGTCGGCCGTGAACTACGGCGACGGACTTGGTGTCGTGACGGTCACGTACTCGCCGGGCGAGACGCTGGCACCGTTCGTGGACACCCTCGCGAAGGCGACCACCCGGCCGGTGCAGGTGATCCTCGCCGACAACGGGTCTGTGGACGGGGTGCCCGAGGAGGTCGCGGCCTCCCGCGAGGGCGTCCGGTTCGTGCCCACCGGCGGGAACCTCGGGTACGGCGGCGGGGCCAACCGCGGGGTCGCCGCCCTGGGCCCCGACGTCGGGTGGGTGCTGATCTCCAACCCCGACATCGAGTTCTCGCCGGGGTCGGTCGACACCCTGATCGACGCTGCCGAGCGGTGGCCCTCCGGCGGGATGTTCGGGCCGTTGATCCGGGAGCCTTCCGGGGAGGTCTACCCGTCCGCCCGGTTGCTTCCCTCGCTGGGGCGCGGGCTCGGTCACGCGCTGTTCGCCGTGGTGTGGAAGTCGAATCCCTGGACGCGGGCCTATCGGCAGGAACAGGCTCCGGTCGAGCGCGCCGCCGAGTGGTTGTCCGGGTCCTGCTTCCTGATGCGCCGGTCCGTGTTCGACGCCGTCGGCGGGTTCGACGAGCGGTACTTCATGTACTTCGAGGACGTCGACCTGGGCGAACGGGTCGGGCGCGCCGGGTATCTGAACGTCTACGTGCCCGACGCCGAGGTCGTGCACATCGGGGGGCATTCGACCGCCCGGTCTTCCGACCGGATGCTCCGGGAGCACCACCTGTCGGCTTATCGGTACCTGGCTGATCGGCATCCCGGGGTTTTGTGGGCTCCGTTTCGGGCCGCGTTGAAGTTGGGGTTGTCCTTGCGGGTCCGGTTGTTGACCAGGTCTTGAGCTGGGTTTCGCCCAGGGCGCCGTTCACCCCGCAGAACTGTCAGACCCCATCGGTACGTTGGGCCGCGGGGGAGCCTGAACCCGAGGGGACCCCTGCGCGAGCCTGCCCCGCGCCGGGCTCGCACCCCGTCACACCAGCTCAGCCCGGCCGGCCAACCCGACCCGACGCGCGCCCGCGTTCGGACTAGCGGCGTTGCGCCGAAAAGCGTGGTGCGGCCATCGTCACATGTCGCCGCTCAGGCGCTGCGACAGCGTGTTCCTGGTCGGCTTGTGGTTCGAGACCGTCGGGATCATGCCCGGCTGCACGACCTGGGTGATCTCCGCGTCGTCCGCCGGGGCCGCCTGTGCGGGCATCGGGGTGGTCGGCGCGGGCTGGCCGGGGCGCTGCTGGGGTGGGCGCTGGTTCGACTGCCGGCCCATCTGGGCCTGCGACAGGATCATGGTCGAGTCCGGGTCGCGGCGCGGGTCCATGGCGTTGACCAGCGTTCTCGGGATCTGCTGGGTGTCTGACGCGTCCATCGGGGACGTCATGTTGTCCGGCGTCACGATGTTCCGCCCACGTGCGCGGGCGCGGGCGAGCATGGCGTCGGCCCGGTCGCGGGGGTCCATGTCGGATTTTGCTCCTTGCCGGGACCAGATCCCGTATGACGATCTGCTTCGTGTCAGAGTATTCCGTCGAACGGCTTGCTGTAACGCGGAGGAGGAAAAAGGTGCACGGCGTCGAAGCTGTGGTGCTGGTCGGGGGCAAGGGCACTCGTCTTCGCCCCCTGACCCTGTCCGCTCCCAAGCCCATGTTGCCGACTGCGGGGGTGCCGTTCCTGACGCACCTGCTGTCGCGGATCAAGGAAGCCGGCATCACGCACGTGGTGCTGGGCACGAGCTACAAGGCCGAGGTCTTCGAGGAGTACTTCGGTGACGGGTCGCGACTCGGGCTGGAGCTCGAGTACGTGGTCGAGGAGGTGCCGCTCGACACGGCGGGCGCGATCCGCAACGTGGCGGACAGGCTGCGTGAGCCCGACGTGATGGTCTTCAACGGCGACATCCTGTCGGGAGTGGACCTGACCGGGATCGTCGACACGCACCGCGAGCACTCGGCGGACGTGACGTTGCACCTGGTCAAGGTCGCCGACCCGCGGGCGTTCGGGTGTGTGCCCACGGACGAGGAGGGGCGCGTCCAAGCGTTCCTCGAGAAGACCGAGAACCCGCCGACGGACCAGATCAACGCCGGGTGCTACGTGTTCCGGCGTGAGGTGATCGACGCGATTCCCGCCGGGCGGCCGGTGTCGGTGGAGCGCGAGACGTTCCCCGGGCTGCTCGAGGCGGGCAAGCGCCTGCAGGGGCACGTGGACGCCACCTACTGGCTCGACCTCGGCAAGCCCGAGGCGTTCGTGCAGGGGTCCGCGGACCTCGTGCGCGGGGTGGCGCCGTCGGCGGCGGTCGCGCAGGCCGGTGACTTCCTCGTGCTCGAGGGGTCCAGCGTGCACGACGGCGCGACGGTCAAGGGCGGCAGCACGGTCGGTGCGAACTGCACGGTTGCGGAGGGCGCGGTGCTCGACGGCGCGATCCTGTTCGACGGTGCCGTCGTCGGCGAGAACGCCGTCGTCGAGCGGTCGATCGTCGGTGCCGGGGCGCTCGTGCAGGCCGGTGCGGTGCTGCGCGACGCCGTCGTGGGGGACAGCGCCGTGATCGGCGCGCGGTGTGAGCTCATCGGCGGAGCGCGGGTCTGGCCGGGTGTGGTGCTGCCCGAGGCCGGGGTGCGCTTCTCGACGGATGCCTAGCAGGACCTGGACACCACCGTTCCCACTCGACCTGGGAGCGGTGCTCCTGCCGTTGCGCCGCGGGCCGGGCGACCCGTCCTTCAGCACGGAGGGCGGCATCTGGTTCGCGGCGAACACGCCGTGCGGGCCCGGCACGATCCACGTCCGGCGCACGGACGTCGTGCAAGCGCAGGCGTGGGGTGAGGGCGGGCCGTGGCTGCTGGACGGCCTGCCCGCCCTGCTCGGCGCCGACGACTCGCTGGACGAGTTCGTCGCGCACCACCCGCTCGTCGCCGAGTCGCGCCGGCAGCGGCCCGGGTTGCGGCTCGGGGCGACGAACCGGGTCTGGGACCTGCTGTTCGCGTCGATCCTGGAGCAGAAGGTCACCGGCGTCGAAGCGTTCCGCACGTGGCGCGAGCTCGGGCGGAGGTTCGGCGAGCCGGCACCGGGACCGAAGCCGCTCAAGGTCCCGCCGACGCCCCAGCGGTTGCTGGCCCTGCGCGACTGGGAGTGGCACCAGTGCGGGCTCGACGGCGCCCGCAGGAGGACGTTGGTCAACGCCGCCCAGGTCGCGCACCGGCTGGAGAAGGCCGCCGAGACGCGCAGCCGCGAGCTGCTCGAGAAGGTGCCCGGCATCGGCGTCTGGACCTCGGCCGAGGTGGCGCAGCGGTCGTGGGGCGACCCGGACGCCGTGAGCGTCGGCGACTACCACGTCGCCAAGAACGTGACGTGGGCGCTGACCGGCACGCCGGGCGACGACAACGCCATGATGGAGCTGCTGGCGCCGTACCAGCCGCAGCGCCACCGCGCCGTCATGTACCTGACGGCGGCGGGCCTGCGGCGGCCGCGGCGGGCACCGAGGTTCTCGCCGCGCGACTACCGCACCTTCTAGCGCAGGCGTGCGAGAGCGCTCTCGATCAGCGGGTGCAGGTCGTCCACGTTGTCGGGCAGCTGGTCCAGCGGCCACCACTGCAGGTCGACCGACTCCGCCGAGCGGACCGGTTGCGCGCCAACGGGTGCGCGGACCAGGAACCGCACGTCGAAGTGCCGCGTCGGCTTGCCCAGCGAGCACGTGATCGGGTGCACGTCGAGGTGGACCGGGGTCGGCTCGATGCGCAGGCCGCGGATGCCCGACTCCTCGGTCGCCTCGCGCAGCGCCGCGGCGACCAGCGTCTCGTCCTCCGGCTCGCAGTGGCCGCCGAGCTGCAGCCACCGGCCCACGCGCGGGTGCAGGGTCAGCAGCGCGTGCTCTCCGGTGGCGTCCAGCACGAGCGCGGACGCCGTGAGGTGGCCGGGTTCGCAGGACCGCAGGCAGGCGTCCTCGCGTGCGGCGAGGAAGCCGAGGTAGGCCTCCTTCAGCGCGTCCTGGCCGGTGAAGCGGCCCAGGGTGGCGACCGCGTCGTCGTGCAGAGTCACAGCTCGATCAGCCCTTCCAGCGGCTCGCGCGGGACGAGCGGCTCGACCGGGTGGCCGACCGCTACCGCGCCCAGCGGTTCCCAGTCACCGGGAACACCCAGCACGGAGCGCACCACGTCCGCGCAGAAGATCGTCGACGACACCCAGCACGAGCCGAGCCCCTCGGCGGCCAGCGCCACCAGCAGGCCCTGCACGGCGGCGCCGCCGGCGACCGTGAACATCGTCTTCTCGGCGTCGGCCCGGCGGTCGTCGGGGTAGGTGTGCGCGCCGTCGCGGACCAGGAACGGCACCACGACCTCCGGCGCCTCCACGAGCAGGTCGCCCCGGCGCACCCGGCGCGCGATCTGCTCGTCGGTGAACCCGTCGGCCCGCAGGTCGGACTCCCACCGCTCGCGCATCGCCGTCAGCAGCTCGGTCCGCTTCTCCCGCACCAGGACGAACCGCAGCGGCTTCGTGTGGTGCGGCGCGGGCGCGGTCAGCGCGGCACCGACGGCCCGCTTCAGCACCGCGAGGTCCACGGGCTCGTCGCGGTAGAACCGCACGGACTTCCGCATCAGCACGGCTTCCGCGCGGCCCTGGGCCAGCGCCTCCTCGGTGCCGAGGCGGAACAGGTCCTCGCCGGTCGCCCGGACCAGGTCGCGGGCCGTGGAGCCGTCGTCGACGACCTCGAACCCGCGCAGCACCGCCACCGGCACCGCGCCGAGCTTGCCCTTCACCAGGTCCGCCGCCGCCGCGATCTCGTCGGCGACCGCGACCAGCGTCACGGCGAGCTGGTTGCCGTGCCCGTCGACCGAACCCGCGTAGTCGTGCAGCACGCGGATGCCCGACGACCCGATCGCGGCGTCGGTCTGGCCGACCCGCCACGCCCGGCCCATCGTGTCCGTGACGACCACGGCGACCTCGACGCCCAGCAGACCCCTCAGCGCGCCGCGCAGGGCCGCCGCCGAGCCGTCCGGGTCGACGGGGAGCAGGGCGATCTCGTCGCCCGCCACGTTCGAAGCGTCCACTCCGGACGCCGCCTGCACGATGCCGAGCTTGTTCTCGGTGATCAGCGTGCGCATCTTGCGGGCGATGACCCGCACCGACTCCGCGGCGACGTGCTCGCGCCGGACGCGGTCCCGTTCCTCGGGGTCGGCGGGAACGCGGACGAGCCTTCCCTCCACTTTGGACAGCACTTTGGACGTGACGACGAGCACGTCGCCGTCGCGCAGCCAGGGCGCGGCCGCGGCGATCGCGCCGGCCAGGTCGTCACCGGGGCGGAACTCCGGGAGTCCCGGGACCGGCAGCAGCTCCAGCGCCGCGGCGCCGTGGTCAGCCAACGTCGACCCCGGCGAGCTCGAGCGCGTCGCGGGCCATCTGCGCCGTCGTGTCCACATCGGACATCAGCAGCGGGACGGCGCGCACCGCGACACCGGGGACGTCCGCGCGGTCGCCGGTGTGCACCAGCCACGCGTCGAGGATGCCGTCCTCGGAGCACTTGCGGGAGCCGTAGAGCCGGCCGACCGCCTCGGCGGAGGTCTCCACGCCGATCGCGTCCAGGCAGGCGTCGGCCATGCCCCGCAACGGTTTCCCGCCGATGATGGGCGACAGGCCCACGACACCGGCGTCGGTCTTGCGCAGCGCGTCGCGCACGCCGGGCACGTTGAGGATCGTGCCGACGCTCACGACGGGGTTGGACGGGGCCAGGACGACGGCGTCGGCCCCCGCGATCGCGTCCAGCACGCCGGGCCCGGCCGTGGCGGTCTCGGCGCCGACGAACGCGAACGACTTCGCGGGCACCGCGGCCCGGTGCCGGACCCACCACTCCTGGAAGTGGATGGCCTTCGTCTCACCCTCGAGCTCGACGACGACGTGGGTCTCCACCCGGTCGTCGGACATCGGCAGCAGCCGCACGCCCGGCTGCCACCGGTCGCACAGCGCCTCGGTGACGGCCGACAGCGGGTAGCCGGCGCGCAGCATGCGGGTGCGGACGAGGTGGGTGGCGAGGTCGCGGTCACCGAGACCGAACCACGTCGGTTCGGCCCCGTACGCCGCCAGCTCCTCCTTGACGGTCCACGACTCGCCCGCACGGCCCCAGCCGCGTTCGGTGTCGATCCCGCCGCCCAGCGTGTACATGCAGGTGTCGAGGTCGGGCGTGATGCGCAGCCCGTGCATCCACACGTCATCCCCGGTGTTGACCACCGCGGTGACGTCCGCTCCGAGAGCCTTCAGCCCCTGCAGGAACCTCGCGCCGCCGACCCCGCCGACCAGTGCTACGACCTTCACGCCGGACCATGCTTCCACAGCGTCTCAGCAGGCCTCAGCACGCCTACAGGTAGCGCCAGAACATGAACGCGGCCGCACCGGCGCCCGCGTCGCCGACGTCGCCGCCGATCGCCTCGAACACCGCGCCGGCCAGCTGGAAGAACAGCGCGTTGACCTCGGAGAAGCCGATCAGCACGGCGAACAGGATCAGCGGCGCCCACGGCCGGGCCTTGGCGCCGAACCGCTGCGCCTCGTAGGGCAGGAAGGGCTCGATGGCGCCCCAGCCGTCGAGGCCGGGGATCGGCAGGATGTTCAGGACGAACGCGATCACCTGCAACAAGGCCAGGTACGAAATCGCGGCGGCGAGCGCGAGCGGCGGTGAGAACAACGTCACGACCAGCGCGAGCAGGACGCCGATCACGAGGTTCGCGAACGGCCCCGCGAGGGAGACCAGCGACTCGACCTTCTTCGACCGCAGGGCGTGGTGGTTGATCCACACGGCGCCACCGGGGAGGGGGATTCCGCCGAACACGAGCAGCACGAGCGGCAGCACGATGCTCAGCACCGGGTCGGTGTAACGGCGGATGTCGAGGGTGAGATAACCCTTGTCGCGTACGGAGAAATCGCCGCCCTTGTACGCGACGGCGGCGTGCCCGAACTCGTGCAGGCACAGCGTGACCGCCCACCCGGCGAGTACGAAGAGGATGGTGCCCGAGATGATGGCGACGTCACCCTCGAGCAGGGTGAGGGCCGCTCCGGCGGCGGTCGCCGCGAGCAGGCCGAGGAACAGTGGGCTGGGGCGAACCGCTGATCGCTTCACCCCACCAGTGTGGCGTGTCGGCTGGCGTGGTGGGCCGTTCGGGGACAGGTAGCGACACCCGAATCACCGTCCGTGCAGTCAGTCAAGGTTTTTGCGGCCATCCGCGCGAATATCCCCCGACGTGTGGACTCCGCTTGACCGCCCGCTGTGACGCAGGTGTAATCACATCGGTGTCATTCGTCGTTGTGGGAACGGCGTCTGGCGTCCGCCAACCGGGGAGAGCGGAAGGCGAGGAGGCGGACGAAATGAAAGAATTCGAAGAGCTCGAAGAAGATCACGTCACGCAGCCGGTCGTGCAGGGCGAGCTGTCGTACCTGTTCGACCCTGCCGACGAGCAGGACTGGCAGGAGCGCGCGCTGTGCGCGCAGACCGATCCCGAAGCGTTCTTCCCGGAAAAGGGCGGATCGACGAGGGAGGCCAAGCGCATCTGCCTGGGCTGCGAGGTTCGGTCGGAGTGCCTGGAGTACGCGCTCCAGCACGACGAACGCTTCGGCATCTGGGGTGGTCTCTCGGAGAGAGAGCGCCGCAAGCTCAAGAAGCGGGCCGTCTAAAGCGTGATCTTCGTGCCTTAACTTGAGGACGTGACAAGTCCTCACCCGAGGCTCCGGACAGCGCCGGTGCTGTGCGTCCTGGTCTGCCACGACGGCGACCAGTGGCTCAGCACGGCGCTGTCCGCTTTGCGGCGCCAGCGAATCCGTCCGCGGCACGTCATCGCGGTCGACACCGGATCGACGGACCACACCCCGGCGGTGCTGAAGAAGGCGCTGCTGGCGGAGGCGGGGGATCTGCTGGACGGCGTGCTGACCCTGCCGCGCGGCACGGGTTTCGGCACCGCCGTGCGCGTCGCCGTCGAGCACGCCGTCGACCGGTGGGGCGATCCCGGCAGGTGGCTGTGGTTGCTGCACGACGACAGCGCGCCGGAACCCGACTGCCTGGCGGCCCTGCTGACCGCGGCCGAGGTGTCGCCGTCGGCCTCCGTGCTGGGCCCGCTGTGCCTCGATTGGGTGGATTCCCGGCTCGTCGTCGAAGCGGGACTGTCGACGGATTCTTCAGGACATCGACAGACCGGCCTTTCGTCGGCGGAGCACTCGGCGTCGTTCCAGCAAAGCACCGAGGTGCTCGCCGTTTCGTCGGCCGGTTCGTTGATCAAACGTGAGGTGTGGCACGCGCTCGGCGGTTACGACGAGGCGATGCCGTTGCTGCGCGACGATCTCGACTTCGGCTGGCGCGCTAATCGCGCGGGTCATTTGGTCCTGTGCGTACCGGTCGCACGCATGCGCCACGCGCGCGCCGCGACTAAAGGCGCACGCCGTTTGGACGCGGTCATGGCACGGCCGGGTCCGTCATTTCACGGCGTCGACCGGGCGCACGGCATGCGCACTTTCTTGGTCAATTGTTCAGGTTTCTCGTTCCTCATCGGACTGCCGCGGCTCGTGCTCCTGTCGCTGCTGCGCGCCCTGGGGTTCCTCTTCCTCCGGCGTTTCGCGGACGCACACGCCGAAGCCGGTGCCGCCCGCTACCTGCTGACGCGGGCCCGGCTGCGCGAAGGTCGCCGCACGCGCCGCGGCTCCGCCGTCGTCCCCGGCCTCTTCACCAGCAGACTCACCAGGTTGCGCAACGCGGTCCGCGCCGGCGCGGCGTTCCTGATCCGCCGCCGCGTGCAGGCCGACGCCGAGCTGGGTCGTTTGCCCGCAACCGATTCCGGCTCGACCTGGCTGGATCCGTCCGAAGTGGACTCACCGCTCGTCGGCCCGTCCGCGCTGCCCGCCGGGGCCTCCCGCGGCCGCCCCCGCGTCGCCGGTCTGCGACGGCCTCCGGTCGTCGTCTCCCTCGACGCCGGTCTGCCGGGTGAGGCGAAGCCGACACCGCGTCCGCGCCCGTCGCCGGGACCCCGCGGCGCCGACCGGATCTTCGTCGAGGTCGACCAGTCGCGCGTCCTGCGGTCGCTGGTTCTCGCGCCGCCGGTCCTGTTGGTGTTGACCTTGTCACTCGTTGCGGTGATCGTGAACTGGTCCCGGCTCGGGCTGGACCTCGCCGGCGGCCGGTTGCTCCCGGTCGGTTCGCTCGGCTCGGTGTGGTCGACGTACCTCGCGTCGTGGCACCCGGTCTCCGGCGGCACCGCTGCCCCGGCCCCCGCGGCTCTGGCCGTGCTGGGTCTGATGCCCGGCGGGCCGTCGTTCGCTGTGTCGTTGCTCATGCTCGGCGACATCCCCCTCGCCGCGTTGGCCGCTTACATCGCGTCGCGAGGGTTGCGCGTACGCCGTTCCGTGCGCGCGGTGGTGGCTGCCTTCTACGGACTGCTGCCCGTGGCCACCACGGCTGTAGCCGAGGGACGGCTCGACGTCGTCGTCGTGCACGTCGTGACCCCCCTCGTCTTCGCGGGTGTCTACGCGGTCTTGCGCGCGTCGTCGACCCACGCCTGGCTGCCGATGGCGTCCGGCACCGCTCTCGGCGTCGCGGTGCTGGGGGCGTTCTCGCCGCTGACCCACGTCGTGGTGATCGTCGGGTCGCTGGCGGGCTTCGTCGCGGTGACCGGCGGGGCGCGGCGGATCGCCGCCCTGTTCGCGATCGTGCTGCTGCCGATGGCGTTGCTGCTGCCCTGGCCCGCGGTGTTGCTGCAACACCCGGAGAAGGTCTTGAACGGCCTCGGCGCGGTGTTCGAGTCGCCGCCGCCGAACCTGATCGTGTGCTCGGTGTTCGCCGCGGCCGGCTTCGCCGCCGCCGTGCTGCGCCCGAACACCGCGATGCTGCCCGGCGCCCTGGTGGTCGTGCTGGCAGTAGGTGCGCTGGCCGCCGTGTCCGCCGTCGGTGCGTGGCCCGGCGCACCGTTGGTCGTGCTGGCGTGGGGACTCGTCTGGGTGGTTCTCGCGGCGTGCCGGCGCGGGGTGGCGCCCGGGATCGCCGCGCAGGCGTCCGTGCGGCGTGCCGTCTACGTCGTCGGCGTGGTGACGCTGGTCTGCCTGTCGGTGGCCGGGTTCCTCGACCTCCGGTCCGGGCCGTTGCAGGCCGGCGGCGGGGTGGCGCTCGGGCCGTCGCCGACCGCGGAGCTGGAGCGGACCGGGCGCTCGGTGCTGATCGTGGGGGACGCGGTCCGGCAGGTGGCCGGCCGGATGCCGGCCTTCGGCGACGACGACCTCGTGCCCACCGTGTCGTCACCGGCCCGGCTGCGGCGGTGGAACTCGTCGTTGCTGGACGGGTCGCCCGAGGTGGTCAAGACCGCTTTGGCCCAGGCTGCTTCTTCCGGTGTCGTCTTCGTGGTCCTGCCTTCCTCGGCGGTGGCTTCCCGGGTTTCCGCAGCGGCCGGGGAGTTGGTTTCCGTCGCTCCTCCCGCTTCTGACGGGCGGCCTGTTCTTCGATTGCGCCTCGTCGCCGACACCGGGGTTTTGCTGGCCCCCGATCTGGCTCGGCGGGCTCGCACCGGTGGGGAGCCTTCCGCTGTTCTCTCCGCTGAGGGCGTGGCCGCGGTGAACCTGTCGCTGCCCGATGTCGCCGTTCGGGTTTCGCCTGGTGGGGAGGGGCGAGTGCTCGTTCTGGCCGCTGAGGACGAGCCCGGGTGGCGGGTGTTCGTCGACTCCGTCGAGGTGCCTGTGGTTCGAGTCTGGGGGCATTTGGTGGGGGTTCCGCTGCCTTCCTCCCGGGCTGATGTCCGGGTGGAGATGTCTTCCGGGTTGCGGGATTTCTTGCTGTTGGGGCAGGGGGCGGCTGCTTTGTTCACCCTGTTGACCGCTGTTCCTTCTCGGCGGCGGGTTTCGTAGGGGGGTGGCCTGGTGTGTTCGCCTTGTTGCGTTCCCCGGTTGCGTTCCCCGGTCGCGTTCCCCCGCTGCGTTCCCCTGTTGCGTGCGTGGGGTTGCCTTGCGTGCTTTCCCCAGGGGCTCTGCCCCTGGACCCCGCCAATCTGATCCGGGGGGCCGCGCCGGTCGTGGGTTGATGGCACGC